>DATLHT010000376.1:0-3461 GCA_035539795.1 Burkholderiaceae bacterium | reverse complement strand
ACTTTCAACGTGGCCCACCCGGCATAGCATTCCCCAGAAATGCCTTGTTATGGAGGGTGGCAACAGCGCTACAGCGACGCACATTACGCGCGCAATGAGGGTAGTAGTTCACAGACGAGGCATCAGTTTCGCTGTAGATTCGCATCCGCGGGGTGCGAGGTGAGTTAAGACTGGCGCACCGATCTCCCAAATCCGGACCAGCCCATTCGTCTCGTTTGTTTGGCGCGTTGCGGTCATAGGTGTGGTCGGTTCCGCCGAACGGCCACGATTGTTTGCGCAAGAAGACGAAGATGGAACTAGACGAATACCAACGGCAGGCCAATCGAACGGACCAGACGATCGACAAGGACGGGACGACTGGCTGGATCACATCGGTGCTGGGGCTGGCTGGTCGGTCTGGGGCGCTGGCGACCGAGTACCTGCGGTTTGTGCGCGACGGCGCCGCCTATCAAGCGTTCAATCAGCACATCGGCGAGAGCTTGGGCGACCTTCTGTGGTACATCGCGAATATCGCGAGCAAGAACGATTTTTCGCTCGAGCAGATTGCACAGTTGAACTTGAAGAAGACCGCGAGCTTGTGGGGCGCTCCGTCTGGTCATAAGGGTGCTGCGCTCGAGGCAGAGTATCCGCCCAACGAGCGCTTTCCGCGTCAGTTTGAGATTGAGATTGAATCGGCCGAGCGTAAAGACACCCAGGGCACCAAGGTGCTGCAGCTTACATACCAAGGTCGTGCATTTGGCGACCCGCTAACCGACAACGCGGCCGTGGAGGACGGGTATCGGTTCCACGACATGTTTCACTTGGCGTTTGTGGCGCATTTGTGTTGGTCGCCGGTACTGCGTGGCAAGGCTTTTTTCGACTGCAAGCGAAAGAGCAAAGAGGATATTGACGAGATCCAGGACGGTGGTCGAGCAGCTGTGATTGACGAGGCAATTGCTGCGCTGATTTTTAACGAGGCGCGCAAAAACTCGAACTACGAGAACGTTCACAGCGTCAGCATCCAGTTGCTGCAGCTTATTTCCCAACTGACGTCGCACCTCGAGGTTAGTTGTCGAACGATGGGCGAATGGAATCACGCCATTCTCAATGCGTTCGAGGTTTGGAGGCAGGTTAAGGCGCAGCCCAACGGGCGCTTGATAGGCGACCTCGATGCGCAATCGCTTGTGTACTTTCCACGTGCATGAGGCAGGCGCAAATGCCACTGGTGCGGTTGCGTTGGTGGCGCTATGCACATGGTCCTGAAGGTGCCCCTGCGTGCCAGCGGGTTCCGAATCGCAATTGCGGAGAAAGCTGAATGAGCATTCCGGTGCGGCTACTGCACATCACTGACAGCCATATTGTTATGGGTGGCGGCGACTATCATCCATACGACAAAAAGCTAGGCCTGCCGATCGACGAGCACTCGCGGGAGGAGGCTTTCAAGCTGCTGATCCATCGGATCGCGGAACGTATGGGCAGTCGTGGCGAGACGCTTGATGGCGTCGTCTTCTCTGGCGACGCGCTTTTGCGTGGCAAACTTGGCGGCAACCGTGCGCTGCTGGACCGGGTAATGCAGTGCTTCAACCTTGCGGCCAACAGGATTCTCGCCGTGCCTGGCAATCACGATGTGGCCCAAGGCACTCCGCCCGCAAGCGAAGAGCGCTACAGCGACTTTATTTCGGTTTGGCGCAACGCGGGCTGCATTACGCCTTGGCTGGATGGAGTTGACGCTCTGCCTGAAAAAGCGGATTTGTCGCGACACGTGCTGACCGCGGCAGACCACTCTTGGGCGGTGCTGGCGGTTAACTCATGCAATTGGTCTCACGTCGACGCGGCGGTTCCTGAAGCGCTGCGTGAAATCTGGGAGAGCTTGCCCGCGGCGGCTACGTCGAAAGGGGCGCAGGCGCAGGAGGCGATCAAGAAAGCGCTGAACGACCTGCTGCGACATGATGCCGCGCACATCTCGCGCGCACAGTTCGAGCACATTCGCGACATGTTTGAGCGGTTGCCTAAGCCCCAGCACGGTAGGCAGCTCCGTATGATGGCGCTGCATCACCATCTCAAGAACCCGAGCATGCGCTTGGAGATCAAGACCACGTCGGATCTCCTCCCGCTGGAGGTGTTCCGCGCGCAGCTGCGTGAGCTGGATGTGCGTGTCGTGTTCCATGGGCACAAGCATGTCTCGCGGCAGTACTTTGACTACATCGAGTCAAGGAGTGACCCCGAGGCGCCACCCCGCAAGACGCTGGTGCTGTCCGGCGGCACATTTAGCGACAGCGATGAGCGCGACGCCGCCAGTTGCGTTGAGCTTGACGGGCTGCCGTGGACGCCATCTGTGCGTGTCAGCACGTTTGCGGTACCGCAGGCGGGCTTGCCACTGGAGCCGAAGGCCAGCCCGCAGCTGCGGCTGTGGGACTACGCAGACAGTGCCCCCGCAGGCGCCCTGGCGTTTATTAAGGGAACAGATCTCGATGAGGTCTACGCCAAAGTGCGCGCATGTGCGGGCGGCGACGCCAAGGGGCTACCCCTGGTAGTGGAACTGGAACTGCCATCCGACAAGCCGGTGGGTGTGTTGCCGCACGGTTACCCCGCGAGCGCGGCAGAGCAACGGCGCGATGGCTGGTTGCGCGATTTGGTCGAATGGTGGCAGCGTCGCGACTCGCAGTTGCAGGGGCGCATTCCCTACATTCACGGCAATCGGCTTCTCAAGTATGGCGGCAACATCGATCAGATGACGCGGGTGACCAAGTTGCTAAAGGACCGCAACACCAGCAGGGCGATCGCGATGCTGGTTGACCCGCGACTCGATTTCATTGAGGAGCCAAAGCGACGCGAGTTTGCGTCGTTCTGCATGGTTCAATTCGTGAGGCGTCAGGACCCCAAAGGGGGCCTTCCGTTTATAGACGCCATCGGTTACTACAGGGCGCAAGAGATGACCCAGTGGTGGCCCATTAACGTGGCCGAGCTCCGTTATCTGCAGCAGCTACAGATCATTCAGGGCGGCGTGAAGGCGCGCGCCGGGCGCATTACGACGATGACGGCCGATGCGCGCGCGGATGATGCGCCGTCGCCGACGCATGCAGCAATGCCACTTGTTGATCGCTGGCTGGACCAGGCGCCCGAAAAGTTCTTCATCTTGGCAAGCACCATGCAAGCGGGAAGGCTCGAGGGCAAGGGCAAGGGCGAGGCCGTAGGCAGGGAGTGGCTTGATGAGCTGGAGACGCTGCAGCAGTCCGTTCATCGTCCCGCTCACGATGGTGGGCCCGTTGTTGCCATTGACGGCCTGGATCGCCTCGGTGCGTATCTCAAGGCCGGCAACAACGGTTCTACCGGCGTGGGCGGCGAGCTAGCTATCGTACTGGACCAACTGGCTCGCCACGCAGAGATAAAGCCCGCAGATTCAAATGGTGTTGAAGCTTGGCTGCGCGTGATGGACGGTCATCTGGCTAGGGCCACAGACCTGAGCCGGAAGGCGCTTGGGG
>DATLHT010000375.1:0-8402 GCA_035539795.1 Burkholderiaceae bacterium | reverse complement strand
GGCCGATGGTCTTGCGCGACGGATGCGAGAGGCGTCGCGGCACCTCTTTCGTAGCTTCGAGGATGAACACGAACGGTCCGGGCGTCGCCCCCTTGATCCACCGGTACTGCCGGTTGTCCACGCGCGCGAAGGTGCCCAGCTGCGACAGATCGCGACACATCAACGTCAGCAAGTGCTTGTCATCCATGCCGCGCAAACGCCGCAGTCGCTCCACCGCGGCCTTGTCGTCGAGATGACAGGCGAGCGCATAGCTCGAATCGGTCGGTAGCGCCGCCAGTCCGCCGTCGCGAAGGATCTGCGCGGCCTGCTTGATCAGGCGGGGCTGGGGATTGTCAGGGTGGATCTGGAAAAACTGGGACATGCTAGGCTCACCGGTCAGGTATCACCAGTCGCGCCAGATCGGCGTGACGGAATCGGGCAGCGGCGGCAGCTTGCCAAGATCCACCCGGCTCTCCGATGGGCCATGGAAATCGGAGCCGCGCGACGCCAGCAGGCCGTAGCGGCGCGCCAGCCCGGCATATGTTTCATACTGGGCCGGCGTATGGCTGCCGGTGGTCACTTCGACGCCCTCTCCGCCCAGCTCCTTGAATCGGTCGAACAGGCTGTCGTGCTGCAGCGCCGTCATCTTGTAGCGTCCGGGGTGCGCGATCACCGCCTGGCCGCCGGCGGCATGGATCCAGGCAATCGCATCCTCGAGCGTCGCCCAGCGATGTGGGACGTAGCCCGGCTTGCCGTCGGACAGGTAATCCTCGAATACCGCGTTCACGGTCGGGCAGATGCCCGCCTCGACCATGTAACGCGCAAAGTGGGTACGGGAAATCAGTTCGGGATTGCCGACGTACTGCAAAGCGCCCTCGTAGGCACCCGTCACACCGGCCTGAGCCAAGGAATCAGCCATTTCCTGCGCCCGCCGGGTGCGCCCGGAACGGGTGTGCGCGAGTCCTTCCACCAATGCCGGACAGAACGGATCGATCTGCAGGCCGACAATATGGACCGTATGGCCCGCCCAGGTGATAGACACCTCGACACCTGGCACGAACGGCAGCCCCGCGTCATGCGCGGCGTGGCGAGCCGTCACCAGTCCGCCCACCTCATCGTGGTCGGTCAGCGCCCACAGTTCGACACCATTGGTCTTCGCACGCGCCGCCAGCGCCTCTGGCGGCAGCATGCCGTCCGACACCGTGGAATGGCAATGGAGGTCGGCGTTCAGCATGGCAGTACATCGGCAGGAGTCATGTCCTGCTATTGTACTCTTCACGGTTGGAAGATCGTGGCCCGTACATCGGGACCGGGCGCGACTGCTGCAGCAGCGCGCTGCACTGACAGGCGCCGTGCGGCATGACGCACCGGCTGGCGTGGTCCACGCGCATCACCGCACAGTCCTGACGATGCTGCTCGCATGCCTTGGCCGGTGGCCCGCCCTAGGCCGCCGGAGCGGCAGGAGTGCCCAGGCCGTACATCTGGCAAAGCGTTTCGTACACCCCTGCATGCCACGCCCCGGGGTCCTTCTGGTCCGCCGGCACGACCATCTGCGCAACACGGGCCTTGAGCAGTTGGCGAGCTTCCATCTTGCGCCCTTCCTTGGCGCGGGTATCGAAGGACCACGAAAACCACTCGATCTCCTCCGTGATTGCCTTGGCTTTTTTCTTCTGGGCCACGACCCCAAAGCGCACACCATTGCCGTCACCGCGATCGATATACTGGCGGGCCGACAACGCATACAGCTTCCAGTTGCTGTCGTCCCGGAACACCGCATTGCGCAGGGACCGGATGTGTGCGATCTGCATTTCCAGCTGGCGGATGCGCAGGTGGTGACCAGACTCGCGTGCCATCACCAGCTCGGTTTCCAGTCCATTGAGCTGGCTGTCGTAGTTGCGGATCTTCACCACAGCAGGCTTGCGCAGGTTCTTGATGCACTGGAAGAACATACTGTTGTCGCCCTTGTTCTGCAGACTGTATTCGTCCAGGAATTTCTGCAGCGTCGGTTCGCCGGAGGCATACTGCTGCCACTGTTCGATATCCGGGCCCAGGGTCGCGCGCAATGCCGCGACATTGCGGACCGTCGTGACCTGGAAGGTGCAGTACTCATCCAGTTCGCCATTTTTCATCTGCTGCTTGACCTGCACGTTGACCGACGATTCCACCGGCGTCGCCTGTGCCGACAGTACGTTGACACCCGGCAACCTGGCCTCTGCGGTCCCGACATTCGGCGTCAAGCTGATGCCCGCAATCCCCCGGACCGCGCCATAGAGTTCGGTCTCACCATTGTTCGCGGCCGCCCGCAGGCTGTTTTCATTCAGAACCTTGGTCTGGGCCTTGACCTGCTGCTCGGAACCGACTCCGATAAAGGCGCGCGCATCTTCTGTCCCGAGGCGTACGCCGATCAGTTCACGACTGGTGACCTGCACCGAACGGCTGGTCTGGCGCGTACCGGTCAGTTCCAGGCAACGCGTCTCGAGGAACTCGGCGGCAAATGCCTCCATGAAATCCTGCAGCCGTTTCTCTCCTTCAGCTTGCGTCACCTCACCCTCCCCGAATTTCTTCATGAACCCGAAAAAGCGCCGCATGCCGACACGACTTGCGTCGAGTTTGACAGGGTTCCCTTTCTCATCCTTCAGAAACGGATCTTCCGCCTGCTCATAACTGTGCTTGCCGGTCGCATCCTGGACAACGTCGGTCTTAAAGCGCACGGTCACCCCTTTGTTGCGGCTCTCCTCGTATCCGCCCGACACGCCGATGTATGCCCCCGCGCCAGCAATCCCGATATCGGCACCAAAGATCCCTTCGATACCCATTTCGCCAGTGCCGCTACGGCCGGAGGAAACCGTATAGGACAAGCCGTTCAGGTTGCGAGACTGCGTGACGGTCGCCGTGCGGGTTCCGGTGCTGGCGAGCCGCGGGCGCACGCTGACGCCCGGAGCGATCGGCACCACCACGGAGACATCGAGTCCCAATTCGGCCCCGTTCGTTCCCGTGAGCGAGTTGTTGCGCATGCCTTCGGCCGCGCGCGCCATGAAATCGTAGATCTTGGCCTTGGTGGCGACACTCATGAACTCGCCGCCACGTTCGAGCCAGTGCAGCGTCGTGAAATGCTTCACCATCGCGAGTTCTTTGTGCCGTTCCTTCATTTCTTCGGGCTCACCGCTGACCTCGCCTTCAGGCGCGGCATCCTGCTTGCCTGCACGCTCGCGGACCACCGCGCGGGCCTCTTCCGCCAGCTGTGGCAGCCATGCCTCAAGCTGTGCCCGGCATAGCTTGATCGGCGTGGAAAGCTGTACATCGAGTGCCTTCATCATGTCCGCATCCGGTTCGGCAGTCCGCTCGATCACGACCGGCTCATCGCGCTGCTTGCCCCCAAGCGTCTCGCTGATGGGGACTTCTCTGGATTGCTTCTGGATATCGAGGAGTTTCTGCAATGTCCCCTTGCTTCCCTCGATTCCCATGACCCGCTGACGCACCAGATCTGCGGGAAGCTCTTGCATCAGGACGCGCGTCGTTCCGTCTTCCCCTTCCTTGTATTTGCCCTCCATCACCGCCTGCTGTTCCTGGTAGAGCTCGACCACGGCCAGCTGCACGGCATACTCGGCCAACCTTTCTGGCAGGAGCGACTGCTCGCCCTCCACCACCTCCTTGATGCGCGCCACCTTGTACTCGGCCAGCGCCAACAACGCCTTGTCGTAAGTAGCACGGTCCGCCTGAGCCAGCGCGGACTGGAAATTGTAGGTCTCGCCCCCCATGGCGAGGATGGGTGTCTTCTTCATGCCAAGCAACTGACGAGGATCGAGATCCGACGCCTCGCCATTCACGCGCTTGGCCGCGCGCTCGACATACTTGTCGGTTTTCATGAGCTGTGCCATGGCACGCATGAACTCCGCCCCCGGTCCATCGTCGCGAAATCCCTGATTCCACATGAAATAGTCGAGCGTGCCTTGCCTGCCCAGACGGGTGGCGAGAGAGATCTCCGATGAAGCTGTGCTGCCATAGTGCTGCAGTGCCTGCCGTCCCGCCTGCATGACCCGGTACGCCAGTTGTCGTGCTGTATCGCCCCGATCCACCAATGCCGATACTGGCAATGCGTCCACTGAACTTTCCGCTGCGGGCGGCAGCGCCTGCAGCACCGCACTCATGGTCAACGGGGTCCCCGAGCACATGGCATCGCCAGCTTCCAGAAAATTACGATAGGCGTCACACCGCGGTGCCAGCGCATACTCCTGCTCACGCCAATTTCTGTTTTCCTGGATCCAGCGCCGCTCTGCTCTGTCATAGGCGGCCTTTGCTGCGGCCACATCGCTGGATGAGGTCACCACCGCATGTTCCAGCCACTCGCGCGCCTTCAGAAACGCACGCCAGGTCTCATGCAGGAACACCAGTTGTCGTGGCAGTTCTGCCTCGCCACCGGGCGTGACCGAGGATGCGCCATTGGCTTGCATGCGGCAGATGGCCAGGCGTTTGAGGAACCCGAGTCCGACCGCATCGCGGGACAGCAGTAATGCCGCGCGCCAGGTCGCATCGTCCACTGTCCCGACCTGTGTTCCGTTGCAGGCAATGTCATACGTCGTCCCCAGTTCCATGAGGATTTTTTGAGCCAGCTGGATATCATGTCCGCTAGCCAGCGCCAACTTATTGACGATGGCTTCGCATTCGCCACACTGCAGCCCCTCCTCGAGCGAGGACAAGGCCAACAGATCGCGGTGCAATGTCTCCGCGGTTGCCAGATCGGCTGCGGATCGCGCCCCGAACCGTTGTGCAATCAGGGCATGTAACTGCCTGTACTCCTGCCGCTGTTCCCGATGGGTGCCCCGCAGTCCCGCTCCGCTCCAGGCAGGTGAATCCGCGTGCGAGGGAAGCCTTTCACGCTCTGCACCCAGTAACCGCGGGAGAGGCTCCCGGCTGGCGTCGTTATGTCCAGGCGCACCCGGAGCATCCATGATGTCGGAACAGTCTGCGTCGTCCGCACCATCCATCATGGCGACATCTTTGGTCGGGATCAGGCTGCGCGGCGCGGGCAGCTTGGGCATATCGGACAGGATGGGGGGCACATCGGCCTTGCCTGTCCGCCGTCGGCGTACCTGACGATAGGTCAGGCCCGACAGCACTCCCAGCATACGGTTCGGTTTGCCATCCGCTTTGCACACTTGTCTGGACTTGCCCCGTGCCGCATGACTACCCCACAGCGAGCGTTTGGAGGCCTTCGGCAGGCGAGGATCCGGCTGTGCTTGACGTTCACGTTTGCGCTGCCGTGCCACATCCGCTTTTTGCTCACGGCTCTGGAGTGGGGTGAGAAAGGCCTTCTTATGCGTTTGCGCTTCGTAAGGCGACGTGTTGCTCTTGCTGAACAGATCCCGGTTCGGCTGGCCCTTGCCTTTGCCACCGCGCATGTTCCAGCTGAAGAGGCCGGACATGAAGTGCGTGGCATAGGCGCTTGGCCGAAGCAATTTGAGCGTACCGCGTACATGGCGTGTGAATGCCTGATAGCGGCCTGTGGGAGGGTTGGCGGAAGGTAATGGCGCCGCGCCGGACAAACCCGGGCGGCTCGCAGATGCCGTCGCCGGCATGAACCCAGGCCCTGATACCTCTGCTCCTTTTCCTGACATGACGTGTCTCCCCTAGCTGCCGTTATTGGTATTGGTATCGCCCTACAGTTCCAACGTCCCGCCACCCGTAGCCCTGCGAGTCCTGTGCCATGTGGTGAAGGGGATTCCAGTGGGTGTATCTCGAGGCATGCTTACATTTCGCTTTCGGATTGCCCGGCTATTTTTAACAAAGCAGTGCGCGAAGTCCGCCGATTTTAAAAATCCTTGCAGTTGGTTTTGCAAATGAATTCGCATTTACCTTATCCTTCTGCGCGCAGTACCCTTGATTGTTTTGAGAAATCAGGGTTATCCCGGCCATCCAGGCGCGTCCATGGCGCAATCCCCCGCTACGAATACGGGCATCCCGGCACGGTATAGTCGCAATGTGCCCTCCCACTTTGCGGATCCAGCCCGGAGCTTCCCCTGACATGAACGCACCCCATTCAAACGCCCAACACACCACCGACATCCTGATCATCGGCGCCGGCCCGGTCGGACTGTTCGCTGCCTTCCAGGTCGGCGTGCTGGGCATGCAATGCATGCTCATCGACGCACTCGACCGACCGGGTGGACAATGTACCGAGCTGTACCCGGAGAAACCCATCTACGACATTCCGGCGCTGCCGGTCTGTACTGCGCAGGAACTGGTCGACCGCCTGCTGGAGCAATGCCGGCCATTCGGCTTTCCCATCCATACGGGGCAGCGTGCAATGACCGTGGAACAGCAGGACGATGGCCGCTATCGCGTCACCACCGAGCAGGGCATGGTGTTCGATGCAGCGGTGCTATTGATTGCGGCTGGCGCCGGTGCATTCGTGCCGCAGCGCGTGGCGCTGCCGGAAGCGGCGGCGCTGGAGGGCGAGTCGCTGCACTACGCGGTGCGCGACATGGCGCGCTTTGCCGGCAAGCGTATCGTCGTGGCAGGCGGTGGCGATTCGGCGCTCGACTGGGTCCTGGCGCTGCGCGGGATCGCCGCGCACACCACGCTGCTGCACCGGCGCGAGAATTTCCGTGCCGCCGACGCGTCGGTGGCAGAGATGCGTGCCGCCGTCGCGGCCGGCGAGATGGATTTCGTGGTGGGAATGCTGGATGCGTTGCAGGTAGAGGAAGGACGCCTGACCGGCATCGCCATCAAGCACAAGGACGGCACGCAGACGCTGCCCTGCGATGACCTGATCGCGCTGTACGGGCTGGTGACTGACCCCGGGCCGCTGGCGAACTGGGGCCTTGACATGCAGGCCGGCCGCATCGCGGTGGACACGACGGCCTACGAAACGAACCGGCCGGGCATCTTTGCGGTGGGCGACATCGCGCTCTATCCGAATCGCCAGAAACTGATTCTCTCGGGCTTTCACGAGGCTGCGCTAGCGCTGCGCAAGGCCTATCGCATCATCTATCCGGACAAGACGCTGGTGCATGTGCACACCAGCAACAACGCGACCTTGCGAGAGCGCATCCAACACAGTTAGGAGACCGGGTCGAGGTCGGGTCGCGAGAATCTGCCCCGGGGTTCAACAGCAGATTGCTACGCCCGACGTCTTGCCGCCGGTTCAGCGTTCCAGGAAATCTTCCAGCAAGCGCGCAACCGCCACTGGCTGATCGTGATGCAGCATGTGCCCCGCATCGTCGATCACGGCTTCGCGCAGCGTACGGAATGCGCGGAAACGCTCGCGGAAAGTGTCGAGCGGCACCTCGCCAGCCACCCATTTGAGCGTGGCCGAATCGCGGGCTTCTACATGCAGGACCGGCGCGGTCACTTCCGCCCACACGGCCATGATCTCGTCGATCCGGTACAGGACAGGGTTGACGATCTTGTGCGCCGGATCGGCGAGCAGCATCCACTTGCCCTCGTCCGTCTGGCGCGCCCAGTGCGGAGCAAGAAACGCTGCCTGGGCATCGGACAACCGAGGATTGGTCTTCTGCAACCGGGCCGCGACGGCCTGCACGGTATCGTAGACGGGCAAGCGGGTTCCCGCCTTGATTTCATCGAGCCAGCGTGCATAGCGGCCGGGCGCCTGGGCCGCCTGGCTGGCTGCGAGCCCGAACCCTTCCAGGCAGACGAGGCGGCCGACGCGCGCGGGCCGCACGCCCGCGTAGATGCCCACGACATTGCCGCCCATGCTGTGCCCCACCAGATTCACCGGACCGTCCGGCTGGTAGTGGTCGAGCAGCACCTCGAGGTCGGCGAGATAGTCCGGATACCAATAGGACACCGTGCCGGGATGGCGGGTCGTCCATCCCGTCAACCCGAAGCCGCGCCAGTCAGGGGCAATCACATGCCAGTCGCGCTGCAGCGCGTCGACCACGAACTGGAAGGAGGCCGACACATCCATCCAGCCATGGCACATGAACAGCTTGGGCGCCCCAGGATCGCCCCAGTGACGGACGTGATAGTCGAGGCCGTGGACCGGCACGATTTCGGTCCATGACGGACGCACCGGACGGTAGGCCACGTTTTCGGGCGCAGGGTGCGGCACGGGTGCCGCAGTGGATTCGGGTCGCTGCATGGGGCCCCACAAAATAGAACGATCGTTCTTTATTCTCGCATATTCCGTCCCGGCTTGTGTTGTCGACCCGACATGCGTCTTCGGATGTCAGCGATCGCGAGACGCGGCTATCGGCGGAACGCTGACAGACTCTACCGCACGTCCGCCCTACACTGGCTTGGCAACCTGATCCGCAGAAAATCAGGGCAAACGGGAGGCACAGCCACAGTATGGATCAAGCAGATACCAGCCGGGCGGGCGACTCCACGCCAGCCGGCGAGCGTTTCGCCTACGGCATGCCGCCGCACCGCACGGCCACGCCGGCGGAATCCGAGCGTTACGA
>DATLHT010000374.1:0-7075 GCA_035539795.1 Burkholderiaceae bacterium | reverse complement strand
CACTTCCATGGCTTCCCCGGTCGCCTCCACGGCGCGCTTGCAGATCCAGAACTTCGCGGCGGGTGTCATGATGCGTTTCCAGGCCTCGGCATCCGGATCGTTTGCGGCCCGCTCGAAGGCGTCGGCGAGATGCATCATCAGCCGCGTGGCCGCTTCGCTTTCGAGCGCCAGGTCAAGCAGCACATTGCGCATCAGTGGCTGTTCCACCAGGCGCTTGCCGAACGCCATGCGGTGGCCAGCGTGATGCAGGGCCTGCACGACGGTCTGCCGCAGGATTGCCGCACTGCCGATCACGCAATCCAGGCGCGTGTGGGTTGCCATATCGAGAATCGTCGGAATCCCTCGGCCTTCCTCGCCGATCAGAATGCCGCTGGCTTCCGCGAACTCGACTTCCGCGCTGGCGTTGGAGCGGTTGCCGAGCTTGTCCTTCAGG
The DNA here is from genome assembly GCA_035539795.1 of Burkholderiaceae bacterium. Classification (GTDB taxonomy): domain Bacteria; phylum Pseudomonadota; class Gammaproteobacteria; order Burkholderiales; family Burkholderiaceae; genus Imbroritus. The sequence goes on along the minus strand of DATLHT010000374.1, from coordinate 6,642 downwards.
CGCTGCACAAAGACGGCATTCTTGCTGCCGTCGTCGCGGAAGCGCGGCACGAAGAAGCATGACAGCGGGCCATCTTCGTGCTCCAGCCGAGCGACGACCAGGTGCGCATCGCACATCGGCGCGGAGAAGAACCATTTGTGTCCGGTCAGCAGGTACGCGGTTCCGCGGCCGTGCTGGCTGCCCGCCGCGCGCGCCAGCGTGGTGTTGCTACGCACATCGGAGCCACCCTGCTTTTCGGTCATGCCCATGCCGATCATCATGGCTGATTTCTGTCGCCATGGCAGGTCGCGTGCATCGTGTGAAGCCGACAGGAGCCGTGGCGCCAGTTCGGCGAACAGTGCCGGCTCTTTTTGCAGCACCGGGATGCTGGCGAACGTCATGGTCGCTGGGCAGAGTGAGCCGGCCTCGACCTGCCCCTGCAGGTAATAGCCGGCGCTGCGTGCCGCCCACACGCCGGGGCGCGGCTCGGCAAAAGGCAGCGCATGCAGCAGGTTGCCGCGCAGGATGCGCAGCAAGGCATGCCAGCTTGGATGAAAATTGACACAGTCGATGCGTTCACCGATGCGGTTGTGGGTGTGCAGTTCCGGGGGGTAGCGATTGGCAAGCGCGCCATGCGCCAATGTTTCCGGCTCGCCCAGGCGGGCGCCCAATGCGGAGAGGCGTGCGTCATGCCAGCCTGCGCCGTAGTGCGCCACGGCGCTTTGCAGTACGCTGTCGCAGGCATACAGGTTGTAGCCGGACAGGTCCGGCACCTGATTGAAAATGCGGTGTGTGGATGAAGACACGCGCGTTTCTCCCGGAACCTGATTGCATCTTAGCGCACACGATGGGAAAAGCGAGCGTCGATACAATCGGATCGGGGGCGCTAAGAAAATGCCTGTGGCACTTCGCCTAAGCCGGATGGCGCCGTGGGTTCGTCCGGTCGTCAGGCAATCGTTTCGCACAGCGGCTCTGCCGTCGAGCGAGCGCTGTCACTCCCACGTTGTTGATATCGACCGCTGCAACTGGTCGAGCGATTCGCTCCGGACGATCAGGCGAGCAGGCGGCGCTTCTTCGATCACGACATCATGCGTTACCGCTCCATGTTTCCTGAGCACGTCGATCACGGCCTGGTTGCCGCGTTCCTGCGCATAATCGAGCAAGCGACGGCCGGGATCCTGCCCGTCGAAGCTGTTGATGAATCCCGGGAAACACTCGAGTGCGCGGATGCCTTCGATGACTTCATCGAGATAGGCGGCATTGGCCTTCTGGACGAGCAGGAACAGCGGTTTGACTCCGTTGAAGGAATTCAGCGGTGATACCAGACCGCTGGTCAACATGCGTCGCGCCATATCCAGATTGCCTCGATGAAAGCAGTGCTGGAAGGCTTCCTGCGTAGCCTGCGTGATCCTCTCCGACATGAAACCGCCCGTCAGCACTGGGATCATCACGGACGCATAGCGTGGCAGCCTGTGCGGAAGTACCTGTTCCGTGACCCAGTAGCCGAACGGCAAGCGATCGGTTCCCTTGAATTTGAGCCAGCCGTTGGGCGCTCCGCTGGTGTGAACGAAAACCTGGTTGTATTGGCAATACTGGAATGCGGCCCATAACTTTGGCAGCAGGGTCTTGCGGATATCTTTCGAAGTCCTGCTCAGGCTGGCCGTGCTATCGGTCAGGTAGGCCTGTTCGTATGAGCCGGTCGAATCCAGCCGCGGCCAGCGACCCAGGATGAGTTCAAGCAAGCCCTTGTCGCACAGCACGGTCATGGCCGCCTTGCGCAGACGGATACGTTGTTCTTCGCTCATGCCTTCGAGCGGGTCCGGTTTCAGTGGCCGGGTATCACGATGGCCAAAGCCTGCGGCGAGTGCGAGCTTTCTCAGCTGGGATCGCAGTTTGGTACGACCGCTGCGGGTTGCTGCCTGCGATGCTGTGTGTTCGCCGCTGGGCAAGGTTGCGGTGGATGACTGGCCTGATGATGGCGCTACCTGTGGATCCGGTACGGCGCCGCGGGCCGAGCCCTGACGAGACGTGGATGTGCCCATAAGACGTTGCAACACAGCTGCTCCCTCCCGATCAATGTTGGACTCCCATCGTAGAGTGGTGCAAGCGTGTTGCGTCAGGCGTGTTTGCAAACATTCCTGAGCGCGTGGATCTTCATCGGCAGTACATCGCCCGAAGTACCGGATGCGTCGATGTGACGAGCGGCGCATCATCCCGCCGCTCGTACTCCGCGAGTGTCTAGCCAGCCGCGCCTGTGCTCGCTACCCGCGAAAACTGGCAGTTTTCCGCGCAATATGCTTTAATCAATCCCGTTGGATGAAACAGGGGTGCTGCGCGCATGGGGCGCGTAGCTGAGAGAGTCCCTTCGAACCCGATCCGGTTAGTACCGGCGTGGGAAGTTTCAAGCATAACCGTCCCTTTACCTGCACTTTGCGTCACATTCAGCTCCACACGAGCCTTGCGCAAACCGCTGCAGGATGACCCCCAGCCCAAAGGCTGGTCATCGGTTCAGGGCCCCCGGTTTCGTCCGCCATTGCATAACCAAGGACGAGACATGACGCAATCCGCCGCTACCACTTCCACCGCGACTTCCTTCGAATCGCTTGCCAGCGAACTCGACCAGAAATTCGCCTATCCCGCTTCGTCGAAGACCTATCTCGTGGGCAGCCGCCCCGATATCCGCGTGCCGTTGCGCACCATCGTGCAAACCAATACGCGCACCGAGCAGGGCGAGTCGCCGAATCCGCCGATTCCGGTTTATGACACCTCGGGTCCGTACAGTGATCCCGACGTGCGGATCGATCTGCAGGCGGGCCTGGCTCCGCTGCGCGCGCCGTGGATCGATGCACGCGGCGATACCGAAGTGCTGGCGGGCCTGAGCTCGGAATACGGCCGCGCACGCGCTGCCGACCCAGCCACCGCACACCTGCGTTTCGCGCATGTGGCCAATCCGCGTCGTGCCAAGGCAGGTGCCAACGTCAGCCAGATGCACTATGCGCGGCGGGGCATCATTACGCCAGAAATGGAGTTCGTGGCGCTGCGCGAATCGCTGAACCTGCAGGCGCTATACGACAAGCCCGAATACAAGGCGCTGCTGCGCCAGCATCCCGGCGATGGCCTGGGCGCCAACATCCCGCGCCGTCCGGAAGACATCACGCCAGAATTCGTGCGGCAGGAAATCGCTGCCGGCCGCGCCATCATTCCCGCCAACATCAATCACACCGAGCTCGAGCCGATGATTATCGGCCGCAACTTCAGCGTGAAGATCAATGGCAACCTTGGCAACTCGGCCGTGACCTCATCGCTTGCCGAAGAAGTCGAGAAAATGGTGTGGGCTATCCGCTGGGGCGCGGACACCATCATGGACCTGTCCACCGGCAAGCACATCCACGAGACGCGCGAATGGATCATGCGCAACTCGCCGGTGCCGATCGGCACCGTGCCGATCTATCAGGCCCTCGACAAGGTTGGCGGCAAGGCCGAGGACCTGACGTGGGAGATGTTCCGCGACACGCTGATCGAGCAGGCCGAGCAGGGCGTCGACTACTTCACCATCCACGCCGGCGTATTGCTGCGCTACGTACCGCTGACGGCGGATCGCGTGACCGGTATCGTGTCGCGCGGTGGCTCGATCATGGCCAAGTGGTGCCTCGCCCACCATAAGGAAAACTTCCTGTACACGCACTTCGACGAGATCTGCGAAATCATGAAGGCCTACGATGTGTCGTTCAGTCTCGGCGATGGCCTGCGTCCAGGTTGTATTGCCGACTCCAACGACGCCGCCCAGTTCGGCGAGCTGCACACGCTCGGCGAGCTCACCAAGAAGGCGTGGGAGCATGACGTCCAGGTCATGATCGAAGGCCCGGGCCACGTGCCGCTGCAGCGCATCCAGGCGAACATGGACGAGGAACTGAAGCACTGCTTCGAAGCCCCGTTCTATACGCTTGGCCCACTTGTCACTGATATCGCCCCCGGCTACGACCACATCACCAGCGGCATCGGCGCAGCCAATATCGGCTGGATGGGTACGGCCATGCTGTGCTATGTCACGCCGAAGGAACACCTGGGTCTGCCGGACAAGGAAGACGTGCGCGAAGGCATCATCACCTACCGCATCGCCGCGCATGCCGCCGACCTCGCCAAGGGCTGGCCCGGTGCACAGCTGCGCGACAATGCGCTGTCGAAAGCGCGTTTCGAGTTCCGCTGGGAAGACCAGTTCAACCTCGGCCTCGATCCGGAAAAAGCACGCGCCTTCCACGACGCCACGCTACCCGCCGAAGGCGCGAAGATCGCACACTTCTGCTCGATGTGCGGTCCCAAGTTCTGCTCGATGAAGATCACGCAGGAAGTGCGCGACTACGCCGCTTCACTCAAGAGCGACGCGGCGCAGGGCATGCAGGAAAAGTCGATCGAGTTCGTCCGTCAGGGCGGCAAGATCTACTCCTGAGGCTGGCGCGCATGAGCACACGGTTCGACGTTGCGGTCCTCGGCGGCGGTCTCGCCGGGCGGCTGTGCGCGCTGCAGATGGCACGCGCCGGCCGCACGGTGGCGCTGGTCGAGCGCGATGGTCCAGACGGGCGCGGCGCAGCGGCGCATATCGCCGCCGCCATGCTTGCGCCGCTGGCCGAGTCCGCCATCAGCGAACGCAGCGTGGTGGAAATGGGCATGGCCAGTGTGCCGCTGTGGCGCGAACTGATCGACACGCTGCCGGCCCCCGTGTTCTTCCAGCAGGCGGGCACGCTGGTCGTGTGGCACGCTGGTGACCGCAACGAAGCCACCATGTTCGCCAGCCGGGTGCGCGCCGTTGCGCCGCCGGCTGCCGTGCAACAGCAATTCCGGGCGGTCGATGGCGCCGCGATTGCCGAGCTCGAACCGGCGCTGGCTGGCCGTTTCCGCCAGGGCCTCTTCATCGGCGGCGAGGGCCAGCTCGACAACCGCATGGTGCTCGATGCGCTGCGCGCCGGGTTGGAAGCCGAGGGCGTGCACTGCGTCTGGCATGCGGGCGAGGTCGAGGTGCAGACACTGCCAGCACTTGGTATTGGCGCGGGCCTCTTGCTCGATTGCCGCGGCCTCGGCGCGCGCCGCGACTGGCCCGCATTGCGTGGCCTGCGCGGCGAAGTGGTGCGCATCCATGCGCCCGGTGTCCGTTTGCAGCGCCCGGTACGGATGCTGCATCCGCGCTATCCGATCTATATCGCGCCCAAGCCGGGCGACGTGTATGTGATCGGCGCGACCGAACTAGAGACCGACGACATGTCGCCGATGAGCGTGCGTTCCGCGCTCGAGCTCCTGTCGGCCGCGCATTCGCTGCACCCTGGTTTCGGCGAGGCGCGTATCCTCGAGCTCAATGTGCAATGCCGCCCCACCTTGCCGCACAATCTGCCTGAGGTCGTGGCGGAGCGCGTGCAGGGTGTGCCCGTGGTGCGCGTCAACGGCTTGTACCGTCACGGCTTCATGATCGCCCCGGCCGTCACGCGAGCCGCGTGTAGCGTGGCCCAGGCCTGGCTCGACAGTGGTACCGGCGCGCTATCCGCGGTACGCGATGCTGCGCGCTGGCCGGAGATGTACTGTGGGGCCGCGTTCGATTCAAAGTTGGAAAACGTATGATGGATGTATTGCTTAACGGCCAGGCGCTTGCCCTGCCTGACAACGCCACACTTGCCGATGCCGTCGCGCACAGCGGCGCGCAGCCGCCTTTCGCCACTGCCGTGAACGGTGCGTTCGTGCCGCGTGCCGCCCATGCCGCGACTGTGCTCGCAGCCGGTGACCGTATCGATCTCGTGCAGCCCGTGACGGGCGGCTGACTGGAATTGCCATGACTTCAGACACCTCCCTTGCTTCCGTGCTGGCCGAGGACGCCTTGCGCCTGTACGGCGAAACCTTTGCGTCGCGCCTGCTGCTCGGCACCGCACGCTATCCGTCGCCAGCCGTACTCGAGCAGGCCGTGCGCGCCGCCACCCCAGGCATGCTCACCGTTGCGCTGCGCCGTGAAGGCGCAGTCGGCGAGGGCGAAGGTGGACAGCGCTTCTGGCAGATGCTGCGCGAACTCGATGTGCCCGTGCTACCGAACACCGCCGGCTGCCATTCCATCGAAGAGGTGATCACCACCGCCATGATGGCGCGCGAAGTGTTCGATACGCCGTGGATCAAACTTGAATTGATCGGCGACGACTACACGCTGCAGCCCGACACACTGGCCCTGCCGACCGCCGCGGAACGCCTGATCCGCGAGGGCTTCAAGGTGCTGCCCTACTGCACCGAGGATCTCGTGCTGTGTCGTCGCCTGCTCGATGCCGGCTGCGAGGCGCTCATGCCGTGGGCCGCGCCGATCGGCACCGGCAAGGGGCCCGTTAATCCGTACGCCCTGCGCCTGCTGCGCGAACGCCTGCCCGACACCCCGCTGCTCGTCGATGCCGGTCTTGGCCTACCGTCGCACGCCACGCAGGTGATGGAGTGGGGCTACGAAGGCGTGCTGCTCAATACCGCCGTCGCCCAGGCGACGCATCCTGTAGCCATGGCAGCGGCCTTCTCCATGGCCGTTGCTGCCGGTCGTGCCGCATGGCTGGCACAGCCGATGCCCGAACGCGAACTGGCGCAGGCCAGCACGCCGGTCGTGGGAATGCCGTTCTGGCATCAGGACAGCAACGTTTGACCCGAGGACGT
>DATLHT010000373.1:0-9343 GCA_035539795.1 Burkholderiaceae bacterium | reverse complement strand
TATGCAGCAGATGCCTGGAATGCCTTGCATGCCGTGCCGTCGGTCGCTCATCTTGCCGACCGGATTCCACTGCAGCGCGTGGCCGCCGAAGCCCGCAGTTCCGGCGCACTGGCGTCTGGCGAAGAGCGCAAGGCCGTGGCCGGCTATATCGCCCGCAAGTTCCGCGTGGCGCATGACGCGACGCTGCAACTGGTGAAAGCTGCCTACGTCACGGGCAAGGAAGTGGGCGTTGATCCGATGCTGCTGCTGGCCGTGATGGCCATCGAGTCGAGCTTCAATCCATATGCCGAGAGCGGCATGGGAGCACAGGGACTCATGCAGGTCATGACGCGCGTGCATCAGGACAAGTACGAGGCGGTCGGGGGCGTCAAGGCTGCACTGAACCCCTATGCCAATATCAAGATCGGCGCGCTTGTCCTGAAGGACTGCATCGCCCGCGCCGGTTCGCTGGAAGGCGGCCTGAAATATTACGTGGGCGCAACCACGGCCACCGACGGCGGCTATGGCGCCAAGGTCCTCGCGGAACGTGCGCGGCTGCGTCAGGCAGCGGGTATCGTGGCACCATCCACGCCGGCCGCTCCGGCGCCGCAGATGCATGAAGCCAAGCTGACGCCGGTATCGGCCGACACGGACGCCAAGGCGGACGCAGTGCGCATCGAATCCCATGTCACGCCCGCCGTAGCACCGGTCATGGCTACGGCCAGCGGCAAGGCCTGAATTCGACCAATACTGGCCCCACTTAGTCGGCCAGTTGCTCTCCTGCCATCTGCGTCGCGTGGACCACGCAGACGCCATATTATCGAGCGGGATCTGATCGAAGGATCAGGTCCCGTTTTTTCATGGGGATTTGATTCCATTGGCTACAATTGCGTGCAATTGCATGCGCCATGCTCGATTGGCCGGGCGGCGTATCGTCAACGTGACCTGTCCGCCGGACCTTGTAGATCAGGCGCGTGCTTGCCCGAACAGCAGCGCGAGCCGTTCCATCGCCAGGGCAATATTCTCCTGCGACGTGGCATAGGACACGCGCACATGGCTGTGCGCCGTGCTGGGGCCGAAGTCCATGCCGGGCACGATCACTACGCCGGCATCCTGCAGCATGGCCTGGGTGAGGCGGTCCGCATCGCCGGCGGCAGGGTGGGCGACATTGCGGCAATCCGCGTAGACATAGAATGCCCCGTCCGGCTCGACCGGAATCTCGAATCCCAGCGCCTTCAGGGCCGGCACCACGAGCGCCCGGCGCTGGCGAAACTCGGCCTTGCGCGCTTCGTAGATGGTCAGCGCTTCCTCGGAAAAACAGGCTATGGCAGCGTGTTGCGAGACTGCCGAGGGACAGATGAACAGGTTCTGCGCCACTTTCTCAAAGGCGTCCACCAGCGTTGGCGGCACCACCAGCCAGCCGAGACGCCAGCCCGTCATGTTGAAATATTTCGAGAAGCTGTTGACGGTGATGACATCGTCGCCATGCCCCTCACCATAATGCAGGCCCGACACCGGGGTGCCGTCATAGCTCAGCCCCTGATAGATCTCATCGACGATCGTGAAGCCTCCGCGCGCCCGGACCGCCCGGACGATGCGTTCCAGTTCGTCGGGCAGGATCGACGTCCCGGTCGGATTGGAGGGCGACGCCAGCAGCACGCCGCGCGTCTGCGGTCCCCAGTGCTGCTCGACCTGGCTGGCCGAAAGCTGGAAACGCTGTGCCGGTCCGGACGGAATCATCACCGCTCGGCCATCGAAGGCCGCCACGAAATGACGGTTGCAGGGATAGCTCGGGTCCGGCATCAGCACTTCGTCGCCGATATCCACCAGGACCGCGCAGGCCAGCAGCAGCGCCGCCGACGCGCCCGCGGTGACGATGATCCGCTCGGGTGCGACCGAGATACCGTAGTACGACGCGTAATAGCCGGCAATGGCTTCACGTAGGGCGGGGATACCGGTGGCGCCAGTATATTGGGTGATCCCTTGCCGCAGGGCTTCCGTGGCGGCGCGCAGCACCGGTTCCGGCGCAGTGAAATCTGGCTCGCCGATGCCCATGTGGACGATGTGGCGGCCCTGGCGTTCGAGCGCCGCCGCCTGCTTGGCCAGTTCCATTACATGGAATGGCGCGATATGGGCCAGGCGGGCTGCAGTGCGAAGGCGGTCGGCGGACATGGACGGATAGAGGTCGGGCGAGAAAATTGGAGAAGCGGGTAGAACGGCGATGAAGCGACGCAGAAGGCGGCGGATCAAGAGTACTTATACCATCGGGCGACGGCAATCGGACCGCAGGGTGGCGCTCGCTTGTTGGGCGCACCTACCCGGCGACCCGGGCAGGCGCTCCAGCGCTCAACGGCGGCCGGCGATCTCCGTCGCGCGGAGCTGCGCGGCGACTTTGTCGAGTACGCCATTGACGTACTTATAGCCATCCATGCCGCCAAAGGTCTTGGTCAGCTCGACGGCTTCATTGATGACCACGCGGTACGGAATGTCGATGCAGTGCGTCAGTTCGTACGCGCCAACCAGCAGCGCGGCGCGTTCGACCGGCGACAGTTCCGCCACCGGACGGTCGAGGAAAGGCTGAACGCAGGCGGTCAGCGTGGCTTCCTCGCGGATCGCGCCATGCAGCAACGCATCGAAATGTGCCTTGTCTGCCTTGTTGAAGCCTTGCGCGTCGCGCAGGTGCGCTTCCACCACGCCTGCATCGGTACGGTTCAGCAGCCACTCGTACAGGCCCTGCAGGGCCAGTTCGCGCGAACGGCGGCGCGCACTTTTGGGTGGCGCCTTGGCGGCCTTGTCGGCGGGTTTGTCGGCCGGGGCGGCCGGCGTCTGGTCAGTCGTCGCCATCCTCGTCCTCGTCATCTTCATCGTCGGCGCTGCGCAGGCCGTCCATGGCCGACACCAGGTTGGCCATCTCCACGGCGGCGCGGGCGCAGTCGCGGCCTTTCTCGGCGGCGCGCACATCGGCCTGCTCGTCCGTGTCGGTCGTCAGGATGCCGTTGGCGATAGGCAGGTTGAAGTCCAGGCCTACGCGCGTGATGCCGGCAGCCGACTCATTCGAAACCAGCTCGAAATGGTAGGTTTCGCCGCGAATTACGGCGCCTAGCGCGATCAGGGCGTCAAACTGGCCGCTTTCAGCGAGCTTCTGCAGGGCCAGCGGGGCTTCCAGTGCGCCCGGCACGGTGACCAGCAGCGTGTCTTCGCTCTCGATGCCGAGCCGTTCCAGTTCCTGGAGGCAGGCGTCGCGCAGCGCTTCGCACACGGGCTCGTTGAAACGTGCCTGAACGATGCCGATGCGCAGACCTTCGCCGTCGAAGTTGGGGGAATAGAATCCGTAGTCCATGGTCGTGATCTCGTGGGTGGCTCCGTGCGGGAGCCGGTTATTCGGAGAGAGCGGAGGTACCGCCCGGCATGGCCTCGTAGCCGGTGATTTCCAGGTTGAAGCCTGCCATGCTTGGCATGCGCTGCGGCGAAGCGAGAATACGCATCTTGCCGACGTTGAGGTCGCGCAGGATCTGTGCACCGATACCATACGTGCGCAGGTCGTGTTTGCGGCGCGGACGTTCCTGCGGCGGGGGGCAGAACTGGGCCTGCAGGCTTTCCGGCGTGTCGCCGCTGCAGTTGAGCATGACCATTACGCCCGGGCCCTGTGCCTCATTGATGGCGGCCAGCGCCGCCGGCACGGTCCAGGAATGTCCGCCCTGTGCGTGATCGAGCATATCGAGTACCGTCAGCGGTTCGTGCACGCGCACCAGGGTCTCCGTCTCCGGTCCTGGGGTACCGCGCACCAGTGCGAGGTGCACTTTGCCGCTCGGGCCGTCCCGGTAGAGATGGCTGTCGAAGGTACCGAAAGGCGTGTGCAGGACACGCGAACCCACGCGTTCGACCATGCTCTCGGTCCGGCTGCGGTAGTGGATCAGGTCCGCAATCGTACCGATCTTGATATTGTGCTCGCGGCCGAACTCGATCAGGTCCGGCAGGCGGGCCATCTCGCCATCGTCCTTCATCACTTCGCAGATCACGGCCGCCGGTTCGAAGCCGGCCATGCCGGCGAGGTCGCAGCCAGCCTCGGTATGACCGGCACGCATCAGCACGCCGCCGGGCTGGGCCATCAGCGGGAAGATATGGCCGGGCATCACGATATCCGTCGGCTTGGCGTTGGTCGCCACGGCGGCCAGTACGGTGCGTGCGCGGTCGGCGGCTGAAATGCCGGTCGTCACGCCCTCGGCCGCCTCAATGGATACCGTAAACGCAGTGCCGTGCGGTGCGCCGTTCCGGCTGACCATCAAGGGCAGGTCGAGCTGGGCGCAGCGCTCGCTCGACAGGGTCAGGCAGATCAGACCGCGGCCGTACTTGGCCATGAAGTTGATCGCTTCCGGGGTCACGGCATCCGCCGCAAGCACCAGGTCGCCCTCGTTTTCGCGGTCTTCTTCATCAACCAGGATAACCATGCGCCCGGCGCGCATGTCGGCAATGATCTCTTCGATGGTGGCTATGGTCATGATGATGCGGGGGGCGGAATGCCGGTCAGTGAATCGTGCTGAGGAACGCTATTGTACGCCAAGCGGGGCCTGCCAGACCGATGGCCCGGCTGGCAAAGTGCGCTTTCCGGCGGACAGAAATGCGGCTCAACTGGCCTCGGCGAAATGAAAGCGCCCTTTGCCCCGGCTCTTGGCGATATACAGCGCCCGGTCCGCAGCTTCCAGGATGGCATCCGGCGCCTGGCCGTCAGGCTCGATGTGCGCGATGCCGATGCTGCTGCCGATCCGGACCTCGATGCCATTCGACAGGGTGTAGGGCGCGTGGATGACATGCAACAGGCGCTGCGCGAGTAGTTGCAGGTCGTTGCGTTCGGCCTCGCCGAGTAGCACAACGAATTCATCGCCGCCGATGCGGAAGGCCTGGATCGACTCGGGCAACATGCCGCGGATCCGGTCGGCCACCTGCCGCAGGACTTCATCGCCGCAGCCGTGCCCGTGCCGGTCATTGATTTCCTTGAAGCCGTCGAGGTCGAGATAGAACACCGCCAGCCGGCGATGCGTGCCATGCAGCCGGGCCGTGATCTGCTGGATCTCATGCAGCAGGCTGAGGCGATTGGGCAGTCCGGTCAGCGCATCGTGACGCGCCCGATGATCGCTCTCGCGTTCCGACTCCATGGTAGCGACCAGCATGGCATTCATGCGGAAGGCTGCGCTGGTCATGCTGACGATATAGATCGGCAACTGCACCAGAGTCAGCATGAACAGGAGTTCGCGCGCGACAATCGCGCCGGCGACACATGGGCCGAGCGCGAACAGGATCATCAGGCCGGTCATACGGGGGGCGGCAAAGTTGCGGAAGCACAGTCCGCCCACCATGGCTGCCGCTGAAAGGCAGGCCAGCGCCGCCGCCAGCCAGCTGCCGCTGGTGATGCTGATATAGGTGCCGAGACCGATGCTTCCCGACCATGCCAGGCCCAGGAGCACGTGCCAGTCGGTAGGCGTGGGCCGGCCCGCGCGGGCCGCGCGGCGCGACACCACGAGCAGCACAATGCGTGCGATACAGATCAGGATTTCCAGCGCGGCCCATACATAGAATGCAGGTCGCTGTAGATGCCATGCAATCAACACTGCCACCAGGACCGTATTGATGACACCACCGATGAAGACCGATAGAGAGCCGAACAGGTTGCCCACCAGTGCCTGCCGGATCTCGGGTGCCATCGGGCGGCCCGGATCGACCAGCCACTGGATTGGTCGCCAGCGCGGAAGGGAGAACACCTCGGTCGAATTTGCCATGGGCGGAAAGCGGTCGAGTTGTCGTGACATGACCCGGAGGCCAGGAAGGTCCCGCTGGATGCTCAGGACAAGTCCCCAGCAGACCGCGACCCGTTATCGATCAATACATCCCCTTGTGTCCTGGGAGCCCCAGACTTTCGGTGATGGGATACCGCATGGCGCCGGATGGATTGGCCCGCGGTTACGCATAAAGCGACGTGTGCTTTGTGCGCCGCGTACTTCCTATAGTAGCCGTTGCACCGCCTGGATGGGAAGCCAGGTGACCAACGCCATCCCTGCTTTAGGAGGGCTGGGGTGCCAGCATGCGCTCCACGTAGCGCGCGATCAGGTCGATTTCCAGGTTGACCGCTTCGCCGACCACCAGGCTGCCCAGTGTCGTAACAGTCAATGTGTGAGGAATCACGTTGATCGAGAACTCACAGCCCTCAGCCACGTCCCGCACTGCGTTGACGGTGAGGGAAACCCCGTTGACGACGATCGAGCCCTTATAAGCTAGGAACTTCGCGAGCTCGCGCGGTGCCAGTACGCGCAGTTCGTGCGATTCGCCAACCGGGGCAAAATGCCGGACCGTGCCGATGCCATCCACATGTCCGGTGACGAGATGACCGCCAAGGCGGTCGCCCAGACGCATCGCTTTTTCCAGATTGACTGCGCGTGCCTGATCGAGGCCGGCCGTCTTGCTCAGCGATTCGCGCGACACGTCGATATCGAAATGGTGGTCGCCAAATGCCACCACGGTCATGCAAGCGCCTTGTACGGCGATGCTGTCGCCGAGGATGACATCGGACAAATCGAGTTCCCCGGCTTCGATGCGCAGGCGAACGCCGGCGTCGCTGCCTGCGGCCAGCGGCTCGATATGGGAGATGCGGCCGACAGCCGCGACAATGCCAGTAAACATGGATAGGACTACAGGTTGGGAGTGGAGGGAGGCGCCAGACGGGCGAGGATGCGGATATCCTCGCCCGTCTGGTGGATATCGTGCAGCGTCAGCTGCATGCGGTGCTCAAGCGTTTGCAGTTGCGGCAGATCGAACATGGCGCGTCCCGGTCCGAGAAGCGTCGGGGCCAGGTAGATCAGCAGTTCGTCGACACAGCCTTCGCGCAGCAGCGAACCGTTCAGCTTGAAACCGGATTCGACATGCAGTTCGTTGATGCCACGTTGCCCCAGCACCTTCAGCATGGCCTGCAGATCGACCTTGCCGTGGGCATTGGCGACGGGGATCACTTCCACGCCTCGCCGGCGCAGTGTCTCCGCGCGCGCTGCCGCTTCACCGCTGTCGTTGGCGCAGAACACCAGCGGGGCGGCGCCGTCGCTGGACGCCAGCATGCGTGCCTGTGGCGAAACATCGAGCCGGGAATCGATGAGCACTCGCTGGGGCTGCCGTGGCGTGTCGATGGCGCGGACCGTCAATTGCGGATCGTCTTCCTTGACTGTGCCAATGCCGGTGAGGATGGCGCATGCCCGGGCGCGCCAGCGATGGCCGTCGGCACGTGCGGCTTCACCGGTGATCCACTGACTGACGCCGTTCTCCAGCGCCGTGGTGCCATCCAGGGAGGCCGCGATCTTGAGGCGTACCCACGGCGTACCGCGCGCCATGCGGGCGACGAAGCCGATGTTCAGTTCGCGCGCCTCTTTTTCCAGCAAGCCGCAGCGCACCTCAATGCCGGCCTCGCGCAGGCGTTGCAGCCCGCGGCCTGACACTTTGGGATTCGGATCTTCCATGGCGGCGATCACCCGCACGATGCCGGCCTTGACCAGAGCGTCGGCACACGGCGGCGTGCGTCCGAAATGGCTGCATGGTTCGAGAGTGACATAGGCGGTGGCACCGGCGACGTCGTGGCCGCGCGCGGCGGCATCCTCAAGCGCCTGGATTTCGGCGTGATTGCCGCCGGCTGGCTGTGTGAACCCCGCGCCAAGCACATCGCCATCGCGGACGATGACGCATCCCACGCGCGGATTCGGAGTGGTCAGATACATGCCGCGCTCGGCCAGCGCCAGGGCCTGCAGCATAAAGGTGTGGTCGATTTCAGAAAACATAGGTCAGCCGCACTGCGGCCAATGAACTCAGGGCGATGAACTCAGGACGTTGGGCCACATGCCGGATCCTCCAACGGAGAGCAGATGCGCACGCGTCCTTGTGCGCTCAGCGTGACCAGCCGAATGGTGTTTCCGACGATGATTCGCATGGTGCCGGCGACGAAGCCACCGGTCTTACGCCTAGAGTATCCCACAGGCGCAAAGCGGATGTCATCGGCGGCGGTGCTGCTGGTCCATTGCAGCAGCGCGCCCGGTGGGGCGGGGACAGTCAGCTGTATCGTCTGGTCGGCATTACCGCAGCGCTCGTTATCGTCGTGATCGATGCACAGCTGCCAGCCATCGCGCCAGCCCTGTGCACGCGGTACGATCATGACCGGCTGGCGTTTGGCCAGGGCCACCGCACGGGCAGTCGCCAGCGTGGCGGCGAAGCGGTCCGCTAGCAGCATCGCCTGTTGCCGCTCCAGCATGCTGGACAGGTTCGGAGCGCCGAGGGCCGCGATCAGGCCGAGCAAGGCAATGGCCACCAGCAGTTCGATCAGTGTCACGCCGTGCGGGCGCTTCACCAGCATCCTGTGTTACCTGCCGTGCTTGTGGCTTCGCTCTCCGCCTGGCCAGGTAGTTGTGCGAGCGCCTCCCCGGTGGTGCGCAGGATCAGTGTGCCGCATTGCGGATCGTCGCGTACCGGAATGGCGCGCAGTTCGGCACACTGGGCGAGCGTCAGGGCGGTACACGGGCTTGCCTCGATGCGGTAGATCGGCTGCTGCGCATGCCGGACTGCGAGCGGCCAGGTACCGGCGACCTGGCCCGGCGTGTTCGTATCGCCATAGGTATTGGCCGCCAGATGATGCCGCTCGAGCGTCAACAGGGCGTCGAGCATGACCGTGCGCGCCTCGGCGCGGTGCATGCGGCGGACGTGCGTGTGCCACGCCGGCAGCGCCATCCGCGTCAGCACCAGCAGAATGGCCAGCGCGATCAAAATTTCCACAAGTGTGAAACCGCGCCGCTTCGGGCGATGCGTTCGCAAGTGATGAGCAGGCATGATCGGGGTGTCAGTATGGATGGTGTGAGAGCGGAGGTCGGATGTCCCGCTACGGTGGTTCCATTGGCAACTCACGCCAGGCAAGCCGGCCCGTGCGGATCGACAAGGCGCCTGCGCCAACACCGGTCCATCCGCCGGCGGCGGTTGCATCGGGCATCCAGGATTGCAGCTGGAGCGGCAGGCGGGTCGTACCCTGCGTGCTGGTTTGCGGTGAGCCGGCGGGCGCGAAATTCAAGATGGGTGCAGCCAAAACACGCGCATCGAATATCGCTCCCGTCATGCTATCGGGGGCCGGTGCACTGCCATTTGCACCATGCAGCAGGTACTGGCGGGATGTGCCATCGGCGGTTTCGGTGACGAGGCGCACGAGACCGTGCCCGATGGCTTCCAGCGTAGCCGGCCGTTCGCCTGCATGCGGCAGGTCGAGCAGCCAGCCGGCCGACCCTTCGAGATGGCGGTCGCCACGCAGATAGGCGAGACGGGCGTCCTGCATGCCGTCTGCCGTGCCATCGGG
>DATLHT010000372.1:0-12622 GCA_035539795.1 Burkholderiaceae bacterium | reverse complement strand
GAGACAGAGCTGGCTGCAGCCTTCGGTGTCAGCCGGGCGACGGTTCGCGAAGCCTTGCGTCTGCTGGAGCAGCGCGGTCTGGTCACGATCCTGCCGCAGCGTGGGGCCCATGTCACACGGCTGTCGGCGCAGGAGCTGAATGACCTCTACGAAGTGCGGGCGTCTTTGCTGGCAACCGGTTCGGGACTGGCCGCGAGCCGTTGCACGCCGGCACACGCAGCTGCCTTGCAACGGTATCTCGACGAGCTACAGGGCGTCATTGATGATCTGTCGCAATACGCCGCGCTGAGCGGCGAACTGGTGGCCTACATTATGGATATGTCAGGCAACGTCGTGCTGGCCGAGTACGTGCGCGACTTCGCACTGCGGATCGGACGCTACATCCGTATGGGCCTGACCACACCAGAGCGGCGCGCCGCCTCGCTTGCAAGCTGGCGGCAGATTGCGGAAGCGATCATCGCCGGGAATGCCGAAGCGGCGGGTACGGCGCACCGCAAGTTGGCGCTGGAGAACCGCGATGCAGCCATGGTCATGTTTGCCCGGCTGGAAGCGCAGTCCCCCACCGATACGGTGAGGGCCGAAATGCCCCCGCTGGCTCACCTCTAAGCTTGCTTCCCTTGCAACTCGCTCTTTCATCGATTATATTTGGAATGTCGACATTTTAAATAACGACATAGAGAGGAGATCATGAATCTTAAATCGATCCGCCTGGCGGCCGTGGCACTCATGTGCGCGGTTTGTGCCAGCGCAGCTACTGCCCAGCCTGATAACAAACTGCCCGCCAAACCGATTCGTATCATCGTGCCGTTTTCTGCCGGTGCACTGACCGACATCATCGCTCGCATCTATGCCGAAAAGCTGTCTCCCCGCCTAGGGCAGCCGGTTTTGGTGGAAAACCGCCCGGGTGCTGGCGGGGTGGTCGCCTCGCAACTGCTGCTGAAGTCGCCAGCGGACGGAACGTCGATTCTGTTCGTCTCATCGTCGCATTCGGTGAATCAGACGCTGCAATCGAAGTTGCCGTATGACACCAAGCGTGACTTCTCTGGTCTCGCGCTGCTGGCAAGCTCGCCGACCGTGCTCGTCGTCAATGCCAATCATCCGGCCAAGAACCTTAAAGATTTTGTGAGCATGGCCAAGAGCAAGCCCGGTGAAATGAGCTATGGCTCGGCGGGGATTGGTGCTGCCACCCACCTGGCTGCTGAGTATTTCGCGCAGGAAGCTGGCATCAAGATGTTGCACGTGCCATACAAGGGCGTGCAGGAAGCAACGGCTGAAACAGTTGGTGGACGCCTGGATGCATCGTTTCCCCCCGTCGGGCTGGCGTTGCCGTTTACCAAGTCAGGGCAGCTACGCGCACTGGGTGTAACCGGCATGGAGCGCTCGCCGATGATGCCCAATGTCCCAACTGTGCATGAGCAGGGTATCCCGAATGTGGACTACAGCATCTGGTATGCGCTGGTGATGTCGTCGAAGACGCCGAAGCCGGTGATGGAGTATCTGGCGCGTGAGGTCCGTGCTGTGTCCGCAATGCCTGAAGTCCGCGAGAAGCTATTGGCGCAAGGCCTCGTGCCGCAGAAGCTGGAGTTGGCAGAGTTCGATCGCTTCATCGCACAGGATATCGACAAGATGGGCAAGATCGTCAAGAGCAGCGGCGCTGCGGCTGAATAACTGGAGAAAAAAGCATGAACGCAATGACTGGCGGCCAGGCCGTTGTCGAATCCCTTAAGGTTGAAGAGACCTCGCACGTGTTCGGTCTGATTGGCTCGGCCGGCATGGAGATTTTCGATGCGCTGTACGATGCCGACTCGATTCGCTTTATCGGTGTGCGTGACGAACGGACTGGCGTCCACATGGCGGACGGGTTTGCTCGCGCCTCCGGTCAGGCTGGGGTGTTTCTCGCGGGCCAGAATGGTCCCGGTGCGACCAACCTGGTGACTGGCCTCGCACAGGCCTATGCAGCGTACTCCCCAGTTGTGGCGCTGGCCGGCTCGCTGTCGTCAGCGCACATCTATCGCGATGCCTTCCAGGAAGTCGATCAGCAATCGCTGTTCAAGCCGGTGACCAAGAAGACTTGGACATTGACACAATCGTCGCGGATTCCCGAGATGATGCGCGAGGCCTTCCGTACCGCCCTGAGTCCGCGCCGCGGCCCGGTGCTGCTGAACCTGCCGCGCGATCTGCTGGCTGAAAACGTACCAGCTTCGGCTGATCACTATCATCCGGCAGGCCGTCAGCTCGACACTGGGTTCGGTGCGCCACGTGGCGTGACCGAGCGCGCAGCGCAACTGCTGCGCAATGCCAGGAAGCCGTTGATCGTCGCCGGCGGTGGCGTCAAGAATGGCCGCCACCATGCGCTCGTGCTCAAGCTGGCCGAACGCCTGAATGCGCCGGTGGCGATGTCCCCGGGGCATGGCGATGCGATTCCGTGCGGTCACCCGCTGTACGCTGGTCAAATGGGCCCGCGCGGTAACGTGGTGGCCTCCGATCTGGCTCGCCAGGCGGATGTGATTCTGGCACTCGGCACCCGGCTCGGTTTCAACACTACGTTCTACTCCGCGGAAAACATCAATGCCGAAGCGGACATCATTCAAGTGGAATCCGAACCGACAGCCATCGGTCGTTTCTTCCCGGTGGCCGTGGGGGTGCTCGGCGATGCCGGCACGGTGGCGGAAGACTTGCTCGATGCCCTGCGCGATCATCGTCCGGGTAAGGATGTCAGTGAGTGGACCGAAGGCTTCGCGGCGCGCCGCCAAGCCATGCTCGCAACGCGCGACCAGGAGGCGGGTGGCCCGCAAGATCCCCTGCAGCCCGGCTTCCTGTTCAAGACGCTCCGCGACGTGTTGCCGCAGGACGCGATGTTCACCATGGACGCTGGCACCTTGTGCCTGCAGGCTACCGACCAGCTCAACTATCACCAGCCGCCGGCCTTGTTTACGCCGCTGGACTTCGGGCTTGTAGGGTTCTCGTATGCCTGCGGCCTTGGTATAAAGCTCGCCCAACCCGAGCGCACCGTCGTGAGCCTGATGGGTGACGGTGGCTTCGGCATGACCAGCAGCGAAATCGGAACGGCGGTAGCGAACGGCATCAACACTGTCTGCATCGTGATGAACAACGGTTGTTGGGGTGCGGAAAAGGCCTACCAACGCGATTTCTTCGGCCAGCGCTATCTTGGCGCGGACGTGCCAAACCCGCCGTACGACAAACTTGCCGAGCTGTGGGGTGCCCGGGGCTTCCGTGTCGAGCGTGCCGCCGATCTGGCCAGGACTGTGGCCGATGCCGTGGCCTGCGGCCAGCCGGCGATTGTCGATGTTCAGGTCGATCCCAATGCCCTGTATAGCTTCCGTCGTGACTCCTTCAAGCATCGCGCCGCGGGTACCAAATGACCACTGAGGATTTCGATTTTGTCGTGGTTGGCGCGGGTTCGGCTGGCTGCGCGATCGCTGCGCGCCTCACCGAAAGCGGCCGACACCGGGTGCTGCTGCTGGAGGGCGGCGGGGCGGACAACCATGTGTGGATTCATATTCCGCTGGGAGTTGGCAAGCTGCTGACCAACGACAAGTACGCCTGGCGCTTCATGACCGATCCACAGGCGCATATGCATGGCCAGAACATCTACTGGCCGCGCGGCAAGGTGCTAGGCGGCTCCAGCGCCTTGAACGGCATGGCCTACGTATGGGGCGATCCTGCCGAGTATGACAGCTGGGCCGAGCAGGGCGTGAGTGGCTGGAACTTCGCCGATGTCCTGCCGTACTTCAAGAAACTGGAGTCGACGCAATACAGCGACCATCCGCGCCGTGGCCACGATGGTCCCATCCGTATCACCGACCGCGCGGCACGCGAACCCGATACGATCTCGGATGCATGGATCGACGCGTGCAAGAGTTTTGGCATTCAGGAAACGCCGGACTACAACGCAGTCAACTACGAAGGTGTGCGTTATCTCGAGCAGACGGCCTACAAGGGGCGCCGCTGGAGTGCCGCGGTCGGCTACCTGAAGCCCGCGCGCAAGCGCAGCAATCTCGTTATCCGCACGCATGCACGAGTGCACCGGGTGCTGCTCAAAGGCAACCGCTGCACCGGCGTCGAGTACATGTGGCAAGGCCAGCAGCGCGTGGCCAATGCACGCCACGAGGTAGTGCTGAGCGCGGGCGCGATCCAGTCGCCACAGCTGCTGGAGCTGTCGGGGATCGGGCAGCGCGACCGCTTGTCAGCGCTGGGCATTCAGGTGCATCAGGATCTGCCGGCTGTCGGCGAACACATGTCGGATCATCTGCAGGTGCGGTGCACCTACAAGACCCGCGTGCCGGAAACCATCAACGATCTGATGAACAGCCCGTGGCACAAGCTGCGCGCTGGCCTGTCGTACCTGTTCCAGCGCAAGGGCTTGCTGGCCGGAACATCGTCGACTGCGCATGCCATCACGCGCTCGTCCCCAGCGGCCATGCACCCGGATGTGATGATCCGGATTTACCACATCAGTGGTGCGGATCGTTACTCGCGCAGCAAGATCGCCGGAATGGATCCGTGGTCCGGTTTCTCGGTCGGTGGCTTCATGTTGTATCCGCATTCGCGCGGCAGTATCCACTGTACATCGGCCGACCCCACTGCAGCACCCTCGATTCAGCCCAACTATCTGTCCGATCCGCGCGATGCGGAAACAACGGTCAACATGTTGCGTCTGATCCGGAAGATTGCCGACCAGCCGCGCATGCGCGAAGTGGTGATCGAGGAGAATCGACCGGGCCCGGTCGCGACCAGTGACGAGGCATTGCTGGACTATGCCAAGGAAATTGGCCAGACCGCGTGGCATACGGTCGGTACCTGCCGCATGGGCCGTCCGGGAGAGTCGGTCGTCGACTCGCAGCTGCGCGTGCATGGTATCGCTGGTCTGCGCGTGGCTGACGCATCGGTCATGCCGACGATCGCCTCGTCGAATACCAATGCGCCTTCGATCATGATTGGCGAGCGCGCCGCCGAGATGCTGCTGGCCGCCGCAAAATAACGACAGGAGACACTGTATGTCCGATTCACCACGCATTCCCACGCCGCTGTGCGAGGAGCATATTGCCAAGGGCGACTGGAACGTGCTGTGGGACCAGATGCGCGAACTCGATCCTGAGTTCATGGAGGCATACCTGGCCTTTCGCAGCGTGCCGCACCGCAATGGTCCGTTGCCGCAAAAGTACAAGGAGCTGATCATGATCGCCATCAACGCGGCGACCACGCACCTTTACGCGCCGGGCGCGCGCCGGCATATCCGCAACGCACTGAACCATGGCGCAACCCAGGAAGAAATCCTGGAGGCGATCCAGCTCACCACGGTGATGGGCATCCATGCCTGCAATATGACGGTACCCATTCTGCTGGAAGAGGTGGCAGCCCACCAAAACAGACAATAAACAGCAAAGGCTTTGCCGCTATCGTCCCGGCGCGTTTGTTCATACCCGCATCGCAGCCACTCCAACGGTTCGGGGGAATTTCCCCAGAACCGTTTTCTCCATCGATAATAGGCGGCATGGCAAAGCCCAACCAAGGACTGGCGGGCTGGATCGTGGAGGAAGCAACCATGCAGTTTCGCAAGCTGGGTCAATCGGATATCGCTGTCTCACGCATCGGCCTGGGCTGCATGAGCTTTGCTGGCAGCTATGGCCCGATGGATCCGAGCCATGCCGCCAATGTCATCGATGCAGCGCTGGACACGGGTATCAATTTCTTCGATACCGCCGATGTCTATGGCGCCGGGCTGAGCGAGACGCTGGTCGGCAAGGCGTTGCGGCCCGTTCGGCAACGCGTGGTCATCGCTACGAAGGGTGGGGCGACGCGTGGCGCGACTGGGTTACCGGAAAATGACGGATCGCCGCGTCATCTCAAGGCAGCCTGCGATGCCAGCCTGAAACGCCTCGGCATCGACACCATCGATCTGTACTATCTGCATCGTGTCGACCCGAATGTCCCAATTGAAGACTCTGTGGGTGCGCTGGCAGAGATGGTGCGTGCAGGCAAGGTTCGGCACATCGGATTGTCGGAAGCCAGTCCCGATACGATCAAGCGCGCTCATGCGGTACATCCGGTCTCGGCGCTGCAGACCGAATATTCCCTGAGCTGCCGTTTCGTCGAGGCAGAGATCCTGCCGTTGTGTGAAGCGCTTGGCATCACCTTCGTGGCCTACGGTCCCTTGGGGCGGGGGCTGCTGTCTGGCACGCTCAGCGCGGACACCGTCTTGCCGGCTGGCGACGCGCGGGCTGTCATTCCCCGCTTCTCAGGCGAGAATCTGGCCCACAATGTGCGCGCCACCCAGCACTTGAGAAGCGTCGCCGATGCGCATGGCCTGTCGGTGGCGCAGCTTGCCCTGGCATGGGTCGTCGGCCGCAGCTTCCCGATCGTTGCTATTCCCGGGACACGCGACGCCGGACGTGTGACTGCCAATGCAAAGGCGGCCGAGGTAATGTTGCCGGATGCGGTTTGGCAGGAACTCGATGAACTATTTTCGGAGGACGCCATGCAGGGTGCGCGACACGCCACGCATATGCTGGCGCGCAATAATCTCTGACGGTAGCGCATCGATGGCCTGGTCGTGGGTCACAACCGGATCATCGTGATTGCCGCCATGTCTACGCCTCGCGACGGATAGCATCTCACGCGCGACTCGATCAGAGCAGTCCGGCTGAATGCAGCTTCCACGCAGTCACTGCGCCGGCGTGCAGCACGACTGTCGCCCAGAAAGTGGTCTGGAAACTCGCTTTGCGGTTTTTGTGGCGAAACAGCTGCTGGGCGATCAGTGCTCCGGGCCATCCTCCCGCCAGCGCCAGCAGGTGCAGCGACTTTTCCGGAGTACGCCGGGCGTTCCGCACCGCCGATTGCTTGTCTGCATAGTAAGCCAGCACGGCGAGCATACTCATCAGTAACATGCTCCATCCGATGACGTGCGGTAGAACCCCCGAGACGCTCGCCGCGATGCAGGCGAGCAGTGCACCACCGCCAAACAGGAGCGAGCCCATGTTCATATTCATCTGGGGAGGTGGCGCTCCTGCAATGTTGACATTCAGGGCGCATACCCGGCCTCGGGCATCCCGGCTCAACTCAAAGCTCACGCGGTCTCCCGGCTTGGGCGAGACGCCGCGGTTGCGCAAGGCGCTGGCATGGAAGAACACATCATTCGATTCCGCATGGATATCGATGAAGCCATAGCCTTTGTTGGCATCCCAAGTTTTGATGCGGCCTGCTTTTGTCATGATCCGGGCTAATGAGCGAGGGTTGTGCATGTGCGTGGCGAGGCTTCGCCCACGGCATGTGTGCCGCAGGGGGCATTGTAGCGGCGTACGTATTGAATGGGGCCACGAGGGGCGTCAGGAGAAACGCTGGGGAGCAGTAGGCGCGGTACGCCGTGCGTGGCCGTTCGTTGTGTGTGCCGGAGGCAGACCCCATAGCCGTTGCCGGGGGAGGCATTGAGAGGCGGGTAAAGCGAAAGGGCCGATAAAGAAAAAAGGCCCTGATTACTCAGGGCCTTTCAAATTTGGTGGCGAATCAGGGACTCGAACCCCGGACCTGCGGATTATGATTCCGTCGCTCTAACCGACTGAGCTAATTCGCCAAGAAGCGGAATAGTAAACAGTCTTTTTCAGGCTGTCAAGCTGCGCGGAAACCATTCCTGAAGATCCTGACGCCTGCCGGTCCCGCCGTCATCTTGTCCGTGATCCGGCAAGCCAGTATGGCGCATGGTGGGCCGCTGGGGGCACAAAAAAATGGCGGACCGAAGTCCGCCCAACATGGAGGAACGATTGCTCCCGGTTAATCGTCGGCGTAGATGTCGCGGTCCTTGGTTTCCTTGATGAACAGGCCGCCTACCACCAGCGTCATGGCTGCGATGATGATCGGGTACCACAGGCCGTGATAGATGTTGCCGTTCTGGGCCACCAGGGCGAAGGAGATGGTGGGCAGCAGACCGCCGAACCAGCCATTGCCGATGTGGTACGGCAGAGACATCGAGGTGTAGCGGATACGGGTCGGGAACATTTCGACCAGCATTGCCGCGATTGGGCCGTACACCATGGTCACGTACAGCACGAGGATGACCAGGATGACGATGACCATCGGCGTGTTCATCTGTGCCGGGTCGGCCTTGGCGGGATAGCCGGCGGCTTTCAGTGCCTCGGACACTTCCTTCTTGAAGGCGGCATCCTTGGCCTTGGCCTCGTCGGCTGGCAGGCCCTTCGAGCTGTAGCCGGTGATCACCTTGTCCCCGATATGGACCGTAGCCACGGTGCCCGCGGCTGCATCTTCCGCGTCATAACTGGCGGAATTGACCGACAGGACCTGCTTGGCGATATCGCACGAGCTGGTGAATTTGGCGGTGCCCGTCGGGTTGAACTGGAAGGTACATTCCTTGGGGTCGACCACCACCTTCACCGGTGCCGTCTGGATGGCACGCTCAAGCGCCGGGTTGGCATAGTGGGTCAGCGCTTTGAACAGCGGGAAGTAGGTCAGGATAGCGAGCGCACAGCCAGCCAGGATGATCCACTTGCGGCCGATGCGGTCGGACAGCGCACCGAACACTACGAAGAACGGCGTACCGATGACCAGCGCGGCAGCGATCATCAGGTTGGCCGTCTTGGGATCGACCTTCAGCACTTGCGTGAGGAAGAACAGGGCGTAGAACTGGCCCGTGTACCACACCACGGCCTGGCCGGCGGTCAGGCCGATCAGCGCGAGAATCACGATCTTCAGGTTGCGCCACTGGCCGAACGATTCCGTCAGCGGGGCCTTGGAGGTCTTGCCTTCCGATTTCATCTTCTGGAAGGCCGGCGATTCATTCATCGACAGCCGGATATAGACCGAAATGCCGAGCAGCACGATCGACAGCAGGAACGGGATGCGCCAGCCCCAGACTTCGAAGTTCGGACCGGTCAGCTCGCGGCAGATCAGGATGATGATCAGTGAGAGGAACAGGCCGAGCGTTGCCGTCGTCTGGATCCAGGACGTGAACGCGCCGCGCTTGCCGTGCGGCGCGTGTTCTGCCACGTAGGTGGCCGCACCGCCATACTCTCCGCCCAGCGCGAGACCTTGCAGCATGCGCAGAACGATAAGGATGACTGGCGCAGCGACGCCGATGGTGGCGTAGCTGGGCAGCAAGCCCACGATGAACGTGGAGGCACCCATGATCAGGATGGTGACCAGGAAGGTGTACTTGCGGCCGATCATGTCGCCGAGGCGGCCGAACACCAGTGCACCGAAGGGGCGCACGATGAAGCCGGCGGCAAAGGCGAGCAGCGCGAAAATGAAGGCAGAGGTCGGATCGAGTCCCGAGAAGAACTGCTTGGCGATAATGGCCGCCAGCGAGCCGTACAGATAAAAGTCATACCATTCGAACACCGTGCCGAGAGACGAGGCGAAGATCACCTTCTTCTCTTCGGCGGTCATCGGTGTCGACGCCTTGGGTAGTGGCGTTGCAGCTTGCGCAGTAGCCATGTTGTCTCCTCGTTATGTCTGTGTCCCCGGAGCGCCGGCGCCATGCCGGAAATCTTGCCGGGTTGGCAAGTGATCCGAAGTCGAGTTGATTGTGGGAGTCCAACCTTACGGCGGTCTGACAGGAAAACCCGTGATGAATACGGGTATACGCGAATGCGTGGCGGGAGGGTGTGCCGGTCTCCCGGCTCAGGAATCCTGGCCCGGTGTGGGCGGAGTTACCGATTCAGCGGCGGCAGTAGGTGCGTCGTCGGCGTCGCGGTCGAGCCGGTTCATGCGCCACGCATACAGCACGATGATCAGCAGATAGACGATCAGCGCGCCCTGCGCGCCGACCCAGAACGGGAAGGGCCAGCCGAAGAAAGGAAAGGTCAGGGTACGGGCATGCCAGCTGATGACGAAGGTCACGAGGAACCAGACCAGCAGCAGCGCGGCGATCCAGCGCAGATTGGTGCGCCAGCGCCGTTGGGCGGGATCTGCGGCAGGGCGGTCGGCATGGCGCACGCTGATCCTCACGCCACGTCGGCATCGCCGCCGCGCGCCTGCAGGCTGGGCAGAATGATGCGGATGCGCGTGCCGCTGCGGACCGGCTCATACGCGTAGACATGATCGAGGATGCTGACGCTGCCGCCATGCTGCTGGACGATCTCGCGCACGATGGCCAGGCCCAGACCACTACCCTCGATGCCGCTACCGAGAATGCGGTAGAACCGCTCCATGACCCGCTCGCGTTCCGCCACCGGAATGCCTGGGCCGGTGTCGTCGACTTCCAGCATGATGTCCCGTTCCGCCGAATTGGCGTGGACGCGTACCGTGACATGGCCGCCGTTGGGAGTGTAGCTGATGGCATTGTCGATCAGGTTGCCGAGCATCTCGGTCAGCATCAGGCTGTTACCCAGAACCAGTACGGGCAGGGCTGGCACTTCTACACCGAGGTCGATCTGCCGGGCCCAGGCCTGCGAGAGCCAGCCCGTCACCACTTCGCGCGTCAGCGCCGCCAGATCGGTCGGCGCCATGGCTTGGCTGGCGCTTGCATTCTCCATGCGGGCCAGCGAAAGCAATTGCTTGACGAGATGCGCGGTACGGTTCGAACTGCTGGCGATATGCGCCAGCGAACGGCGCAACTCATCAGGCGACTGCTCCCGCTGCGCCAGTTCTGCCTGCATGCGCAGGCCTGCCAGCGGCGTTTTCATCTGATGCGCGGCATCGGCGATGAAGCGCTTCTGCGAATTCACGGATTGCTCGACGCGGGCCAGCATCTCGTTGAACGATACGACCAGGGGGGTGATCTCCTGGGGTGTGGCGCGCTCGTTGATCGGACTCGTGTCGGCCGGGTTGCGCGCATGGATGCGCTGCTGCAGGGCCGTCAGCGGAGCCAGTCCGCGCGCCAGCCCGAACCAGACGAGCACCACCGCGAGCGGCAGGATGACGAACTGTGGCAGGATCACGCCCTTGATGATCTCGTTGGCCAACTGCGCACGCTTGTCGAGCGTCTCGGCCACCTGCACCAGCACGGGCGTACTGCCGGCGACGCCGGGGATGTTGATGTAGGTGTGGGCGACGCGGATGTCGTTGCCGGCCAGCTTGTCGTCGCGCAGGTGCACCAGGCCGCTATAGGGCTGCTCGCTATCGATCGGCAGCGGCAGGTCAGGGTCCCCACTGATGAATTCGCCACGCGTCCCAAGCACCTGGAAGTAGATATTGTCGCGCTCGTCGGCGCGCAGGATTTCCTTGGCAGAGAGTGGCAACTGCAGCACCACGCGGCCGTTGACCTCGCGTACCTGTTGCGACAGCACGATGGCACTGGTCTCCAGTGCCCGATCGAACGGGCCGTTGGCAATCGACTTGGCCGCAAGATAGGTCACCGCAATACTCAAAGGCCAGAGCAGAAGCAGCGGCGCAAGCATCCAGTCGAGGATCTCGCCAAACAGGGAGCGCGGCACCGGGGCATTGGATTGCAGTTCTTCGTTCGGCAGGATCTGCTGCAGCTCCCGTTCCAGTTCCGCATCGCTGGAAGGTGCTGCCGGGTGTGCGGGTGCATGCCGCTGACGGGCAGAAAAAACCCAGGGCGCGCGCAGCCGGTGCAGGAAATTCATACGGCGTCTGACGTGGGAGTAGCGGCCTGATATTTCTCGAGACAGTAGCCCAGCCCCCGCACGGTCGCGATGCGGATCCCGCTGACCTCGATCTTCTTGCGCAGGCGATGGACATAGACCTCGATGGCGTTATTACTGACTTCCTCTCCCCATTCGCACAGATGGTCGACCAGCTGCTCCTTCGAGACCAGCCGGCCGCTACGCGACAGCAGGATCTCCAACAGGCCCAGTTCGCGTGCCGACAGTTCAAGCATCTGGTCATCGATATAGGCGATACGCCCGACCTGATCGAAGGCCAGCGGGCCGTGGCGGATCAGCGCCGCGCCGCCGCCTGCGCCGCGTCGGACCAGCGCCCGCACGCGTGCCTCGAGTTCCGAGAGGGCAAAAGGCTTGGCCATGTAATCGTCCGCGCCGAGGTCGAGTCCCTTGACGCGCTCACCGACGCTGTCAGCCGCCGTCAGAATCAACACGGGAAGGAGGGAGTTACGGGCGCGCAGCCGCTTCAGCACCTCCAGGCCGGACATACGCGGCAGGCCGAGATCGAGAATCAGCAGGTCGAAACTCTGGGTGGACAGCGCGGAATCCGCTTCCAGGCCATGCGCGACATGGTCCACGGCATAACCGGACTGACGCAGCGAGCGGGTCAGCCCAT
The DNA here is from genome assembly GCA_035539795.1 of Burkholderiaceae bacterium. GTDB lineage: Bacteria > Pseudomonadota > Gammaproteobacteria > Burkholderiales > Burkholderiaceae > Imbroritus. Next base: position 412 of record DATLHT010000372.1, on the reverse strand, counting down.
CGGCAAGGACATGGTCGTCCTCGGCGATCAGAATGCGCATCGTAGTCTCCCGACACTCTGTTTCACTGCCTTGATCGCTGCCTTGACCGGGTGGCGGGTAAAATTGCAACGCAGCGCCGGCCGCAAGGCTTGCTAAAAGTACTGTTTTTTTATACAGTACATGCAGTTTTGGAATTCAGGTGTCTCGTAATGTTATAGACGAACGGGACAACCGCATGCCGCACACGCGGCACGGCAAGGCCGCGCATCCTCCGTGCCATACCGTTCTGCGGCCCTGTTCTGCGACCCATTTATACACCAATTTGGTAAAAGGACGACCATGGACGACAGCAAAAAGGCCGGTGCAGGCATGAACGCCGAAAAGCAGAAAGCGCTGGCCGCCGCGCTGGCACAGATCGAGAAGCAGTTCGGC
>DATLHT010000371.1:0-3491 GCA_035539795.1 Burkholderiaceae bacterium | reverse complement strand
CCATCATCAGCGCCGACTCCATGGCCGAAGCGGCCCAGAAGGTCGTCGCCGCCGTCAAAGCCTGAGCCCGGAGAACACCATGTCGATCTACATCAACAAAGACACCAAGGTCATCACCCAGGGCATCACGGGCAAGACCGGTCAATTCCACACCCTGGGTTGCCAGGCCTACGCGAATGGCAAGAACGCCTTCGTCGCCGGCGTGAACCCCAAGAAGGCGGGCGAGAAATTCTCGGATATCCCCATCTACGGTACGGTGAAGGAAGCTGCCGCTCAGACTGGCGCCACCGTTTCGGTGATCTACGTGCCGCCTGCAGGCGCCGCGGCCGCGATCTGGGAAGCCGTCGAAGCTGATCTCGATCTGGCCATCTGCATTACGGAAGGCATTCCCGTGCGCGACATGCTGGAAGTACGCAACAAGATGAAGGCCAAGGAAGCCGCCGGCGGCAAGAAGACCCTGCTGCTGGGCCCGAACTGCCCCGGCCTGATCACGCCTGACGAGATCAAGATCGGCATCATGCCGGGTCACATCCACATGAAGGGCCGCGTGGGCGTCGTATCGCGCTCCGGTACCCTGACCTATGAGGCTGTGGCACAGCTGACCGAACTGGGCATCGGCCAGTCGTCGGCAGTCGGTATCGGTGGCGACCCAATCAACGGCCTGAAGCACATCGACGTGATGAAGGCGTTCAACGACGATCCCGATACCGATGCTGTGATCATGATCGGCGAGATCGGCGGCCCGGACGAGGCTGAAGCCGCCCGCTGGTGCAAGGACAACATGAAGAAGCCGATCGTTGGCTTCATCGCTGGCGTGACTGCGCCTCCGGGCAAGCGCATGGGCCATGCCGGCGCGCTGATCTCGGGTGGTGCCGATACCGCCGATGCGAAGCTGGCCATCATGGAAGAGTGTGGTTTCACGGTGACCCGCAACCCGTCCGAAATGGGCAAGCTGCTCAAAGGCCTCCTGTAATCGAGGCTGCTGTGCAAGGAAAAGGAGGCTTCGGCCTCCTTTTTTGTTGTCCGTCGTCCCGGAAAAGTGTGGCGAGCGTTATTTCCGGGTTATTTTTTGGAAAAAAGTGATTTAAAAGTCTTTTTATAGGGAAAACCCGAGGCGAGACTGAAAAGAAATCGAAAGGTTCAACGCGCACACTCTGTGGCACGGTTTTTTGTCCACCGGTTTCAGACCGCCGGGTTGCATTCACCGGTTTGTGTCCACTTCACGGAGTATTCTTTTGGACTTCTCATCTTCCGCCTTCTGGTTCGCCCTGGGGTCGATCATCCTGACCAACATCGTGCTATCCGGCGACAATGCTGTGGTCATCGCCCTGGCTTCCCGTAGCCTGCCCCCCAAGCAGCAGAAACGTGCCATTTTTTGGGGTAGCGCCGCTGCCATCATCATGCGGATCATCCTGACCGTCGCTGCCGTCAAGCTGTTGACGTTGCCCTGGCTCAAGATCGTCGGCGCCATGCTGTTGATCTACATCGGCGTGCAATTGCTGAACGAGGGTGACGAAGACGAGTCGCACACGGCCAAGGCCTCGCTGTGGGCGGCCATCCAGACCATCCTGATCGCCGACCTGGTCATGTCGCTCGACAACGTCATGGCCGTGGCCGCCGCTGCGCAGAATGGCCCCCCGGGCAGCCAGGTGACGCTACTGATCCTGGGACTTGGTATCAGCATTCCGCTGATCATCTTCGGCAGCACGCTGCTGCTCAAAGTCATGGAGCGTTTCCCGGTCATCATTACCCTGGGTGCGGCGCTGCTTGGCTATCTCGCGGGCGAGATGTTCATTTCCGATCCGGTGGATGCGGCGTGGTTTGCCGACAATGTGCAACATGCAGGCTTGATCGCGGGTGTGCTCGGTGCAGTCATCGTGGTTGGCCTGGGCACCTATCTGCAGCGCCGTCAGGCGCGCGCCACCGCCTGAGCGACAGCAAGATCTGACGGGTGGTGCTGACCGCCCATGGCGACAAGCTGCCAGATTTTGTCACCCCTGGTGACGGAATCTGGCAGTTTTCGTCGGCAGAGCGGTGCTGCCGTGCGCAAATTTTGTCATTTTCCCCGGAAATCCGGCTGGCACAATGTGTGCTCTGTGATCCCCCGCACGCCTGTGCTTTAAGAATTTTCGAGGGGTCACCAAATGAAAATGCAACAACTCCGCCGTACCGCACGGCGTGTCCAGAAGGGCTTCACCCTGATCGAACTGATGATCGTCGTGGCGATCATCGGTATCCTGGCCGCCATCGCCATTCCGCAGTATCAGGATTACACGATCCGCGCGAAGATCGCCGCAGCCCTGACCTCGCTGTCCAACTTGAAGACGGCAACCGGCATCTGCGTCCAGGAAGCGGGTGGTAGCGCCGCGAACTGCTCGACCAACGTTGCAGCAGCGAACATCCCGGCCTTTACGCCGACCAAGGAAGTTGCAGCCGCAGTGGTGAATGCCGGCACGATTACCGTAACCATGGGTACCGGCATCGGCACGGGTGTCGATGGTCTCCAGTTCACGATGACGCCCAATGTGGTGGCAGGCAACTCGAACATTTCGTGGGCCAACGACGCGACCACCATCACCAACACGGCGGCCGTGGCTGCCATCGAGCGCAGCAATATTGCTGCTGCCTCGGGAGGCTAATTCTCTCCAGCAGCGTCGTGGTTGAATGGAAAAGGCGCCTTCGGGCGCCTTTTTTATCGTAAGATGCGTCGTCGCAACACGTGGCGCCGCCCGCCGGGTTTCTCCTTCCGCTCCTGCCGTGATCCGTCCGTCCACGCCGACTTCCCCGTTTGCCTCCTGGTGGCCACTGCTGTGCGCATTGGCGTTGCCGTTCGTCCTGTCGATCCACAAGCAGCCGCTATCGACCTTCTATGGCGAATGGTGGGCCGCCGCCCTGTGGACAGGGTCATTCGTTTATCTGCTATGGACGCGCTCTCGTGCACATACGCCGGCGATGCCGCCGGTCGTGTTGTTTCCGCTTGCACTTGCGGCCATTACCGCAATCCAGTTCCTGTGGATCCGGCCCTTCCAGAACGATCTGGCGGGGCTGACTCCGCTGGTCTTTGTGCTTGGTGCAGCAGCCATCCTGTGCGGCTATTTTGTGCGCCAGCGCGATCATGGTGGCGCGTTGCACGCCGCTACCATGATCGCCTGGGCGCTCCTGGCGGCGAGTCTGCTGGGTGTCGCGGCGCAGGTGGCGCAACTGTTCCGTGCCGAATTTTCCTTTTTCGGCCTGGTATCCGAGTACTTCCCCACGGAGCAGCGGCGCCTCTGGGGCAATCTCAACCAGCCGAACCATCAGGCGACGGTACACGGCCTCGGCCTGGCGGCACTGGTGTTCCTGACTGCAGCGCGGCGAGTACCGGTGTCCCTGGCACTTATTCCCGCGCTCGGCGTGGTGTTCGGCATCATCCTGACTGGCTCGCGTACGGGTGTCGTGCATCTTGGGCTGGCCACGCTGCTCGGCCTGATGCTGGCGGGGTTGTCGTGGGA
>DATLHT010000370.1:0-5615 GCA_035539795.1 Burkholderiaceae bacterium | reverse complement strand
AGTTCCACGGATGGTTCGGCAGCCTGGTGCGGGGCGCGCCGCTGGCATCGGGGTTGATGCCGGGCGCGACCTTGCGCGAGGATGCCGGACGCATGCAGCGCGACGCGTGGGAGCCGTTGTGGCGTAGCCTCGTGCATTCGCAGCATGCAGAGGTGCGGGCTGCCTATGAAACGCTCTTGCGCGCCGTCGGCGATTTCAATGCGCGACGTCTGCTCGATGCCATGTTCCAGCAGCGTACCGACTGGTGGGCGTTCCGGGCCGAGGCCGAGCGCCATGGCGGGCCGCTCGCCGTCCTGGAAGATTTTCTTGGCGATGACGTGCAGCGGGACGTCGCTGCATTGGCGCTGTCGGATGCCGCACTCCTTGATGATGTCCGCCGCCTCGCGGCCGTGCTCGCCAATGCAGGCAAGTCGGAGCAGAACCGCGTGCCGGCGATTACCGAGGCGCTCCTGCGTATCGAGGCAATGGGCGAAGTGGCCGGCGATACAGACCGGACCGCAGCCATCTTCGGCATGCTGTTCGATGCCTTCCACTCCGGGCGCAAGCCGCGCGCCTGCAAGGTAAGCAAGGGATTGCAGCAGGCGGCCGGCGGAGCGGAGGAAGCAGAGGCCATTGTGACCCTGCATGGTGAGATCTGCGCGCGCCTTCTGGATTATGATCTGCGTCGCCATGAGCGCAGCGTACGCGACATCAATGCCGCACTGTATCAACTGGGCGATGCTTTCTTGTCGCGCTATCAGGACGAAAAGCGCGCGCAGCGTGCCATGGATTTTGCCGATCTGGAGTGGCAGGCCGCGCAGTTGATGGCCGACGATGAAACCGCGGCCTATCTGCAGATGCGTCTCGATGCGCGTTACCGGCATCTGTTGCTCGACGAGTTCCAGGATACCAACCCGATGCAGTGGCGCATCCTGCAGGGCTGGCTCTCGGGCTACAGCCATACCGGCGAGCGTCCGAGCATTTTCCTGGTGGGCGATCCCAAGCAGTCCATCTACCGTTTCCGCCGCGCCGATGCGCGGCTGTTTGAGACCGCACGGCAGATGCTGGTACGTGACTTCGATGCAACCGTGCTGCGCACCAACCGCACGCGCCGCAACGCGCCAGCAGTGCTGGCCTGGGTCAACGGCGTCTTCGAGGCAGCCCGCGAGCGGGGCGACTATCCAATCTATGCACACCAGTCGACGGCATTGACGGAGCCCGGCGGTCCGGTTCTGCTGTTGCCACTGGTCGATACGGAAACGCTGCAGGGTAACGGGGCCGATCAGCAAAATATATCGCTGGCCCCGCGAGACTCCCTCACGCAGCCACGTCCCGAGGCCACCGGTGGCGGCCGCGCAGAACGCTATGAAGAGGGGCGCCGCGTTGCTGCCTGGATGCGTCAGGTCATGGCGCAGGTACGCGTGCCGGAGCGCGGCGGCAGCCGGCCCGCACGCTGGAGCGATTTTCAGTGGCTGGTGCGGCGCAAGACGTATCTGCTGGCCTATGAAACAGCCTTGCGCGATGCTGGCATGCCCTATGTCAGTCCCCGGCGCGGCGGGCTTTTGTCGTCGCTGGAGGCGCTCGATCTGTGCGCGCTGCTCGAATTCCTCATGACGCCGGACGCCGACTTGGCGCTCGCGCATGTCCTGAAAAGCCCCATCTTCGGTGCGCCTGACGAGGATCTCATCGCGCTTGCCAGTGCGCGTGAGGAAGGCGAATCGTGGTGGCACTGCATGCTACGGATGCAGGCGCGCCAACTGCTGGATGGCGTGCTGGCGGAAGCCTGTACACGTCTGGCGCGCTGGCGCGACATCGCGCCTGCCTTGCCGGTGCATGACCTGATTGATCACCTGTATTACAGCGGAGAGCTGAAGCGTCGCTATGCGGAAGTCGCGCCGCCAGTGATGCGCGAACAGGTGTTGGCCAACCTCGACGCGTTCCTGCGGCTATCGCTCGAACTCGACGGTGGCCGCTATCCCAGCCTGCCGAAGTTCATTGCCGAACTGAAGGATATTCGACGCGGCAGCGAGGAGGAGACGCCCGACGAGGGCGATCTTGCCGAACTGGAGCGCGACGAAGCCAGTGCTGTCGAGACCGGCATGGATGCCGTGCGCATTTTGACCATCCATGCCGCCAAAGGACTGGAAGCACCGTTCGTGGTACTGCTCGATTGCAACCACAGTGAACCGCGTGCCGAAACGCTGGGCGTGCTAATCGATTGGCCGCCGGGTGCGGATGCACCCACGCATTTTTCCGCCTTTGGCAAGGCCGGCGAACGCGGCGTGCGGCGCGCGCCATTGTTCGAGAATGAGGCCGCGCTGGGCCAGCGTGAGAACTGGAACCTGCTGTATGTGGCCATGACGCGCGCCCGGCAGGGTTTGATCGTCAGCGGCGTCGCGCGCAAGACGGCGGCGGATAGCTGGTACGAGCGTCTCGCTGTCGCGCATGCGGGCGAGGTGGCGGCACCATATCCGGCTGATTCCATGCCCGATGGTGCGGTGTCGGTCGCGACATCTGTTGCAGTCGAAGGCGGTGAGGGCGCGGTGTCGTATCAGGATTTTCGTCTTGTCTGGCAGGGCAGGCTTGAGGCTGCACCTGAGACACCGACGGAACTGGTTCATGACGCCGAGGCCGCCGCGCATGGCGAAGCACTGCATGCACTGCTTGAGCGCGTGACGCGCCAGCGCACGACACCGATTCTGCCGGACGCCGCGGAAGCAGCGCGCTGGCTGGGGCTGGAGCCGGCCGAAGCGGAGCAGGCGACGGCAGCAGCACGGTGCATGCTGGCCAGCGAGGCACTGGCGCCACTGTTCGATCCTGCGTGTTACCGGCAGGCCTTCAACGAAGTCGAACTGTTCGATGCGGGGGGGCGGCTATTACGTATCGACCGGCTGGTCGATACCGGCGATATGTTGCTCGTGGCGGACTACAAGGTCCGTCTGCTGCCGCAGGAACATGCCGATTATGCGGCCCAGCTCGATCGCTATGTGGCGGCCGTGCAGCGTGTATATCCGGACCATGCGGTGCGCGCCGGACTGGCCGTGGCGGATGGCCGCTGGGTCGCACGCGAGATGCTGTCGGATGGCGCGGGCAGGGCGGAAGACAGTGGCAGTCCGGATACCCCAAGTCCTGCCGCCGGAAGACAGCCCGGCATGACGCAGCAGTCACTGTTCTGATCAGTGAGGTGGATGTACGGTCAACGTGTGATCGGCAGTGACGATCGGCATGCCGGGTTTGCCAGGCGTTGAGCCTTCCGGCAGGCGAGGGTGATACGCGAGGCAGAGGTGCCGCTGCGGCGACCGGACCGATTGCGCGGGACGAACTGCAGGTGTCGAGGCGGGGCCGTAGATCAGGGGGGTGCCAGGGAATAGAGCAGGGGATGCGCGCGGCAGGAGAGATGCCGTGATGACCGGCGCTGCACATGGCAGCGAGGTGGACGAGCCCGACCCTCGGCACTGGCGGAAAACGGTTGTGGCTGCTTCGTTCCCGACCTGACCAGGTTGGCCGCGCCACCATGCGAGGAGGCCCGTCCGGAGCGAATTGTACCGCAGAACGGGCGCGTGCGCCGGGGCGGAGTGCATCACGTAATACGATGTCTGGCGGTGCCGCCCTTTTGCTACAATCGCCGGATGAGTTATCAAGTCCTCGCGCGCAAATGGCGCCCCCGTGATTTCACGACGCTGGTTGGCCAGGAGCACGTGGTCAAGGCGCTGACCCATGCGCTGGAGCAGCAGCGCCTGCACCACGCCTATCTGTTCACCGGTACGCGCGGCGTGGGCAAGACAACGCTCTCGCGTATCCTGGCCAAGTCGCTGAACTGCATTGGTCCCGATGGCAACGGCACGGTTACCGCGCAGCCCTGCGGCGTGTGCCGCGTCTGCACGGAAATCGACACGGGCCGCTTCGTCGACTATATCGAGATGGATGCGGCCTCGAACCGCGGCGTGGACGAAATGGCCCAGCTGCTTGACAAGGCCATCTATGCACCGTCCTCGGGCCGCTTCAAGGTCTACATGATCGACGAAGTGCACATGCTGACCAACCACGCCTTCAACGCCATGCTGAAGACGCTGGAAGAACCGCCTGCACACGTCAAGTTCATTCTCGCCACCACCGATCCGCAGAAGATTCCGGTCACGGTGCTGTCGCGCTGTCTGCAGTTCAACCTCAAGCAGATGCCGCCGGCGCAGATCGTCGGGCATCTCGAGCATATCCTGCAAGCCGAGCAGATCGCGTTCGAACCGACCGCGCTGCGCCTGCTTGCGCAGGCCGCGCAGGGATCGATGCGCGATGGCCTGTCGCTGACCGACCAGGCCATCGCCTACAGCGCTGGCGAGGTCACCGAAGCTGCTGTGCGCGGCATGCTCGGCGCCATTGACCAGAGCTACCTGCTCCGCCTGCTCGATGCGCTTGCGGCGCAGGACGGGCCGGGCGTGCTGGCGGTGGCCGACGAGATGACTGGCCGCAGCCTGTCATTCGCTGGCGCACTGCAGGATCTCGCCTCGCTGCTGCACAAGATTGCATTGGTCCAGGCCGTGCCCGAGGCGTTGCAGGACGAGTGGCCGGAAGCGCAGGACATCGTGCGCTTTGCCAGCACGTTCGACGCCCAGGAAGTGCAACTGTATTATCAGATTGCCAACCTCGGCCGGAACGAACTGGCGCTGGCGCCGGACGAGTACGCCGGTTTCACGATGACGCTGCTGCGCATGCTGGCATTTCGTCCGCTGCAGCCGGGCGAGGGTGGCGATGGCGGTTCGCGCGGTGTCAGCCCGGGTGGCCGGCCTGCCCCGCTAGCCGTGCGGCCGGCATCGGCTGCCGTGGCGCCGCGTACCGCTGCGCGGCCTATGGCAGCGACCCCCACCATGACGCCTGCCGGCGGATCGCCGGCACCCGAACGTCAGGCCATGCAGCGGACGCCCACTGCCGCTGCGGTACCCAATGTCCCGCTGGAAGGCGGCGCGGGTGTGGCGATGGCGACATCGGCAGCGGGCGCGCCGGCATCCGTTGTCACTGCATCGGCAGTGTCTCCGTCATCTGCTGCGTCCCGGCCCTTGTCTCCGGCCATGGCGGCGCTGGCCGCCGCACGTCAGGGCAAGGAAGGGGGGCGTGATGTTTCCCGTGACAGCGGTCGATCCCGCCCGCCTGCAATTGCGCCTGCTCAGCCACCTGCATCATATTCGGCAGCACCTGCCCCTGTGCCCGTTGCAGCCAAGGCATCGACTACGGTTCTGGCGGTGCGCGAGAATGCCCCGGCGCCGCGTGGAAATCGGGCTGCCGCACCATGGGAAGACGAGCCGGACATGCCGCCCGCTCCGCCGGACGATCTGCCGTGGCTGGCACCCGGTGAGACCGAGTCAGCGCTGCTTCCGGCGGAGAAGAGCGAGGCCGCACCCACACCAGCTTCGGCAGCCAGCCGTGTGTCGCCTGTGTCGCCAGTGGCGGCAGAGTCTGTTGCTGCAACCACGCCTGTCGGGACCACGGGGCAGGCTCCTGCATCCGCTGCCGTCAATGGCAACGGTGCTCGCGCAGCGACAGCTTCTACGCCGATGCCGACGCCAACAGTTGCCGCCGCAGCACCGCTGCCGACCATCGCCGCAACGGCTATGGCAGGCTTGCCCGGCGGCAGCTGGATCGCG
>DATLHT010000369.1:0-14136 GCA_035539795.1 Burkholderiaceae bacterium | reverse complement strand
ACTCCTCACATACATGACGATCCGACTTGCTATCGATTGCATGGGCGGTGATCACGGCGTGACCGTGACTGTCACTGCTGCCGTCAATTTCGTCTCGCAGCACGCGGATGCCAGCATGGTGCTGGTCGGCGATCCCGCTGCCATCCAGCAGCAACTCAAGAAACTCGGCGCCGCAAACAGTGCGCAATTGAGCATCGTGCCCGCTTCCGAAGTGGTCACGATGGACGACTCCGTAGAAACCGCGCTGCGCCGCAAGAAAGATTCCTCGATGCGCGTGGCCATCACGCAAGTCAAGAATGGCGACGCCGATGCCTGCATCTCCGCTGGCAATACCGGCGCGCTGATGGCGCTTTCACGTTATGTCCTGAAGACGCTTGACGGCATTGACCGTCCAGCCATCGCCACGGCCATTCCCAATGAAAAAGGCGGCGGCACGACCATGCTCGATCTCGGTGCCAATGCCGACTGCGAGCCCCAGCATCTGCTGCAGTTCGCGCAGATGGCCGAAGCCATGGTTGCCGTCGTCGAGAACAAGGAGCGACCTTCGGTCGGCCTGCTGAACATCGGCGAGGAAGTCATCAAGGGCAATGAGGTCGTGAAGCAGGCAGGCGAGCTGCTGCGCGCCAGCTCGCTGAATTTCTACGGCAATGTCGAAGGCAATGACATCTATCGCGGCACCACCGATGTGGTGGTGTGCGACGGCTTCGTCGGCAATGTGGCACTCAAGGCTAGCGAAGGCATTGCCAAGATGATCGGCGGCATGATCCGCGAGGAATTCAGTCGGTCGTGGCTGACCAAGCTACTGGCCTTGGTGGCGATGCCCGTGCTGAACCGTTTCCGCCACCGCGTTGACCATCGCCGTTACAATGGCGCGTCCCTGCTGGGCCTGCGTGGCCTGGTGATCAAGAGCCACGGCTCGGCGGACGCCTACGCTTTTGAATGGGCGATCAAACGCGGGTATGATGCGGCCAAAAATGGCGTGGTGGAGCGCATTGCCCAGGTCTTTGCCAGCAAGACCGCACCGCGTGACGTGCCAGCCGATCCGCCCGCCGTCGTGCCGCGTGTGGGTTGATTGACCAGGACATGTCTGTAGCAGACGCCGATTTACATCGACAGGATTTTCATGACATACGCAAAGATCATTGGCACCGGCAGCTATCTGCCTCCGCGCCGCGTGACCAATCAGGATCTGACCGCCATGCTGGCGGAGAAGGGTATCGAAACCAGCGATGAATGGATTACCTCGCGCAGCGGCATCTCGGCGCGACACTACGCCGACGCCAATGTCACGAGCAGTGATCTCGCAGTGCAGGCGGCCGAGCGCGCCATCGAAGCCGCAGGCGTCGATCGCCAGCAGATCGACCTGATCATTGTCGCCACCTCGACGCCCGATTTCGTCTTTCCGAGCAGTGCCTGCATGGTACAGAACAAGCTGGGCATCACCAGTGGCTGTGCTGCATTCGACTTGCAGGCCGTCTGCTCCGGCTTCATCTACGCGATGGCGACCGCCGACAGGTTCATCCGCAGCGGCATGTACCGCACGGTACTGGTGATCGGCGCGGAAGTGTTCTCGCGCATCCTCGATTTCAATGACCGTTCCACCTGCGTGTTGTTTGGTGACGGCGCGGGTGCAGTGCTGCTACAGGCATCCGAGGAGCCGGGCATCCTGTCCACGGCGCTGCATGCCGATGGCAGTTACGTGGATATTCTGTGCGTGCCGGGTCATGTATCGGGCGGCACGGTGACGGGAGATCCGCTGCTCAAGATGGACGGCCAGGCCGTGTTCAAGCTCGCCGTCAACGTGCTCGACAAGGTCGCGCGCGAGGTGCTGGAACAGGCCCAGGTCGATGCCGCCCAGATCGACTGGCTGGTGCCACACCAGGCCAATATCCGCATCATGCTGGGTTCCGCCAAGAAGCTTGGCTTGCCGCCCGAGCGCATGGTTGCCACCGTGCACGAACATGGCAATACCTCCGCGGCATCGATTCCGCTGGCGCTCGACGCTGCCGTACGCGATGGCCGCATCCAGCCTGGCCACCACGTGCTGATGGAAGGTGTCGGCGGTGGTTTCACCTGGGGCGCAGTGCTGCTGCGCATGTAAGAGGTCCCCTCAATCCGGATCAGGACGCTCGTGGTAGGTAGTGCGTCATGACTTTACCCAATCCAGATATCATGAAATTCGCTTTCGTCTTTCCCGGCCAAGGCTCGCAATCCGTAGGCATGCTCAATGCCTTCGCCGATCATCCGGTGGTGCAGCGCACGCTGGAAGAAGCCTCGTCTGCGCTCGGTTTCGATATCGGCAAGCTGATTGCCGAAGGTCCCGCCGAAGAACTCAATCTCACCACCAATACGCAACCGGTGATGCTGACGGCCGCCGTGGCATGCTACCGCGTGTGGCGCGATGCAGGCGGCGCCGCACCGGCCATGGTGGCCGGCCATAGCCTGGGCGAGTATTCCGCCCTGGTCGCGGCGGAAGCGCTTGCCTTTGCGGATGCGGTTCCTCTGGTGCGCTTCCGGGCCCAGGCCATGCAGGAGGCCGTGCCGGTGGGCGAGGGCGGTATGGCGGCGATTCTCGGCCTGAGCGACGACGATGTACGTGCCGCATGTGCCGAAGCGTCGGCGGCGGGCATCGTCGAGGCCGTCAACTACAACGCGCCGGCCCAGGTCGTGATCGCTGGCCAGAAGGCTGCGGTGGAAAAGGCGTGCGAGATCGCCAAGAGCAAGGGCGCCAAGCGCGCGCTGCCGCTGCCGGTTTCGGCGCCGTTCCATTCCTCGTTGCTGAAACCGGCTTCCGATCGCCTGCGCGAATACATGGCGAATCTGGCCGTCCAGGCGCCGAAGATTCCACTGGTGAACAATGTGGATGTGGCCATCGTGTCGGATCCTGCTGCTATCAAGGATGCACTCGTGCGCCAGGCGGCTGCGCCGGTGCGCTGGGTGGAGTCGGTGCAGACCATGGCAGCGTCGGGTGTGACCCATCTCGTGGAATGTGGACCGGGCAAGGTGCTGGCCGGCCTGACGAAGCGTATCGACGGCAACCTGACGGCCCTGTCGATCGCTGACCCTGCTTCCGTTCAGGACGCGCTGGCCCAGCTGAAATAAGGATCGGATAGATGACACGACTTCTCGAACAACAAGTGGCACTGGTGACTGGTGCCTCGCGCGGTATCGGCAAGGCCATTGCCCTGGAGCTGGCACGTGCCGGTGCGCAGGTAATCGGTACGGCGACCAGCGAAGCCGGTGCTGAAGCCATTAGCGCATACCTGTCGGTCGATGGCCTGGCGGGCCGGGGCGTGGTGCTGAACGTCAATGACGCCGCACGTTGCGAAGCAGTGATCGATGATATCGTCAAGGCGCATGGCGGCCTGAACATTCTGGTCAACAATGCCGGCATTACGCAGGACCAATTGGCCATGCGGATGAAGGACGACGACTGGAGCGCTGTCATCGACACCAATCTGACCTCGGTTTTCCGTCTGTCTCGTGCAGTGCTGCGGCCGATGATGAAAGCTCGCGGCGGCCGCATCATTAATATCACGTCCGTCGTAGGTTCGGCCGGCAATCCTGGTCAAATGAACTATGCGGCGGCAAAGGCTGGGGTGGCGGGCATGTCGCGTGCACTGGCCCGCGAAATCGGCAGCCGTAACATTACGGTCAACTGCATTGCACCGGGCTTCATCGACACGGACATGACGAAGGCCTTGTCGGAAGAGCAGCACACTGCACTCAAGGGGCAGATCCCCCTAGGACGGCTGGGCGAGCCCGAGGATATCGCGCATGCGGTGGTCTTTCTGGCCTCGCCGCAGGCCGGCTACATCACGGGCACTACACTGCACGTGAACGGCGGCATGTACATGAACTGAGCCTTGAGTGAGCGCGTGCGGCAATCTCCCGCGCCGCGGGCTATGGCAGTACGCACGCTGTAGGCATCTGTTGAATGTTTTTTAATTGAAGAACGGGTGTGTTTCTTGCATATCGGGTTGGACGGCATCTTGGTGCCTAAACCTGCTAAAATGCGCCCACATTTTTGTCGAACTTCCCTGGAGGGTTACATGGACAATATCGAACAACGCGTCAAGAAAATCGTGGCTGAGCAACTGGGTGTCGCTGAAGCCGACATCAAGACCGAGTCTTCCTTTGTGAATGACCTCGGCGCCGATTCGCTCGACACGGTGGAACTGGTGATGGCGTTGGAAGATGAATTCGGTATGGAAATTCCTGATGAGGAAGCCGAAAAAATCACGACGGTGCAGCAGGCGATCGACTACGCCACGGCACACGTCAAGGCTTGAGCAAGGCCTGAAGCCCTGCGCACAGAATTGCAGCCACAGAAGAGGTGCCGGAGTGGGCCATGGCCTGCAGCCGGTGACGTCTTCTGTGGCTTTTGTCCGTTATAAACGTAGGAATACAGAGTGAGCCGTCGTCGCGTTGTCATTACTGGTTTGGGACTCATCTCGCCCGTCGGAAACACGGTCGCCGAAGCATGGCCGAATCTTCTGGCCGGCAAGTCGGGTATTGCCACGGTCACCAAGTTCGACCACTCCGCACTGTCCGTGCACTTCGCCGGTGAAGTGAAGGGCTTCAATGTGGAAGACTATCTTCCCGCCAAGGAAGCCCGCCATATGGATACCTTCATCCACTATGGCATCGTCGCGGGCATGCAGGCCCTGCAGGACAGCGGATATGAAGTCACCGAGGAAAACGCCGATCGTATCGGCGTGATGGTGGGTTCGGGTATCGGTGGCCTGCCGATGATCGAAGACACCCAGATCGAAATGCTGAACCGTGGTCCGCGCCGTATTTCGCCGTTCTTTGTGCCGGGCTCGATCATCAACATGATCTCCGGACATCTCAGCATCAATCACAACCTGCGCGGCCCGAACCTGGCTGCCGTCACGGCGTGTACCACTGGCCTGCACAGCATCGGCCTGGCCGCCCGCTTGATCCAGTGTGGCGATGCCGATGCCATGCTGGCTGGCGGCGCCGAATCGACCGTGTCGCCGCTGGGTATCGGCGGCTTTGCCGCAGCGCGTGCGCTCTCCACCCGTAACGATGATCCGGCAACTGCTTCGCGTCCGTGGGATGTGGGCCGCGACGGTTTCGTACTGGGCGAGGGTGCCGGTGTCATGATGCTGGAAGAGTACGAGTCGGCCAAGGCTCGTGGCGCTCGCATCTATGCAGAGCTCGCTGGCTTTGGCATGAGTGGGGATGCCTTCCATATGACCGCGCCCAACATGGACGGTCCGCGCCGCTGCATGCAGAACGCGCTGCGCGACGCCGGCATGAATGCCGACGAGGTGCATTACCTCAATGCCCACGGCACGTCGACCCCGCTCGGTGACAAGAACGAAACCGATGCCATCAAGGCGGCATTCGGCGAGCATGCATACAAAATGGTCGTCAACTCGACCAAGTCGATGACCGGCCACCTGCTGGGTGGCGCAGGCGGCCTGGAATCCGTGTTCACGGTTCTGGCCCTGCACCACCAGGCTTCGCCACCCACCATCAACATCTTCGAGCAGGATCCGGAGTGCGATCTCGACTACTGCGCCAATACCGCGCGGGACATGAAGATTGATGTCGCCGTGAAGAACAATTTCGGGTTTGGCGGGACCAACGGCACGCTGGTATTCCGTCGCCCTCGCTAAATTTCCGTGCATTCCACTCCCATCCTGGTCGGCGCGGCCTGGTTTCGCCAAGGCTGCGCGTTGCTGGCAGTGGGGGAAGGGGCAGTTCTCGGTTGGCTGAGGTGTCAGACGACACTGGCGGGGTCTGTGCCGGGGTGGGCGATTGCCCTGACGAGTGTCGGATTGCTGGTGCTGGCGTGGCCGCCGCTGTGGCGTTCCGCGAACATCCGGGCACTGGCCTTCGTGGAGAGTGCGACGGTACCGACTCTGCAGGTATGGTATCGAGGCGCTGCGCCGCCTGCGCCATTGCCGCTTCGCTGGTGCTGGTGGTGGGGCGGACGACTGGTCTTGCTGGGGTTGGGGCAGAAGTGCGCCACCACATGGGCTCTGATCGACGTGCGCGGCGCATCCGCCGTCGAGATGGCCGGATTTCACCGCAGGCTGCGCGATGCGACGTCGGCGCAACCCGAAGCAGGCGTCCGTTGGTAATATGCAACGCCGAAAGCGAACGCAACAATTGAAGCGATAATTATCAGGTGAACACTGAGTGAGTGAACGCGAAGCCGATCAACTTCTCGTCGAGCGGGTCCAGCAGGGTGACAAGAAGGCCTTTGAGCTGCTGGTGGTCAAGTACCACCGGAAGATCATTCGCCTGATTTCGCGCCTGATCCGGGACCATGCCGAGGTCGAGGACGTCGCGCAGGACGCGTTCATCAAGGCTTATCGGGCGTTGCCCCAGTTCCGTGGCGAGTCGGCGTTCTATACCTGGCTGTACCGGATTGCCGTGAATACCGCCAAGAACTACCTTGCCACGCAGGGCCGGCGGCCGTCCTCGGCGAGTGACATTGATAATGAAGAAGCGGAAACTTTTGCGGATGCTGACCAACTAAGAGACATCAACACACCGGAATCGATGCTGCATACACGGCAAATTGCCGATACGGTGAATCGCGCAATGGAAAGCCTGCCCGAGGAGTTGCGGGTTGCGATCACGTTGCGCGAGATAGAAGGCCTGAGCTACGAGGAAATCGCCGAGGCGATGGAGTGCCCGATCGGTACGGTACGCTCCCGGATTTTCCGCGCACGCGAGGCAATTGCGGAGAAATTGCGGCCTTTGCTGGGAACAGTCGAGGGGAAACGCTGGTAGAGCGATGCGCACTGCCAGGCGTGATCGAGCGGTATGAGCGGTATATAAACGTTGCGCAGCCAACTGCCCCTATCCGGCAGGTCAGCAACGAAAAAACGGGATTGTTTCGGTTATCAGGATTTTTTTGGGGTCGGGAAATGGGTCAGGCTCAACAGCAACCAGTGCGGCTCACCGCAGTCGCGGAACACGTGTCCGCCCTGATGGATGGCGAAATTGCCAGCCATGAAGTCAATGCGGTGTTCGACGCGGCCAAGTCCGATGTGGGGATGGCTGACTGGCAGTCCTATCATCTGATTGGCGACGCATTGCGTTCCGAGGATCTGATCCAGGCTGAGTCGAGCGATGCATTCCTGCAATCGTTCGCGGCGCGTTTCGAAAGCGAACCCCACGTGCTGGCCCCCGCGGCCGCGCGTTCAGTATCGCGCCATCGCTTGCTGCTCCGTCCTTCGTGGGTACGTCGGGTCTTGCCGACTACCGCAGTGGCGGCAGCGGTGGCTGCGGTGACATGGATTGCCGTCCCGCAACTGGGGCAGTCAGTCAATCCGAATGCTTCGCCAACCGTAGTGGCCATGGCGCCGACATCGTCTGAAATGGCGGCGCGCGGCCCGGTGGTGGCAGTGTCCGCGGATGCCACAATGATTCGTGACGCCCGTCTCGACGATTATCTGCGCGCCCACCGGCAGGCCGCGACCACGGGCGTGGCTATGCCCTATATCCGCGCGGCAGCCGCGCAAACGACGCAGGCACAGGACAATTCGAAGGAATAATGGCGGCACATTCGTTGCATACCGCGCGGTCGATCCCGCGGTCGATCTGTCATGCGGTGCGTTCGCATCAGGTTGCGGCAGTCTGCCGCACGCTCGTGTTGGTGCTGTGTGTTTCCAGCTTCGGTGCGTTGCACGCGCAGGAGCGCCAGCAAGAGCCGACACGCCTGGAGCGCAACGAAGCCGCCAAGTGGCTGGCGCGCATCCAGAAGGCTGCCAAGCGTGAGAACTATGTCGGCACGCTGACGTTCCAGCGCGGCAGTACCATCCATTCCTCGCGCATCCAGCATTTCTCCGATGGGCTGAGCAACGAGTACGAGCGCCTCGAAATGCTCGACGGCAAGCAGCGCGAGGTGCTGCGCCAGAATTCCCAGGTGCATACGCTGATCCACGAGGCCCATGTGGTAGTCGTGGAACAGCAGGAAGGCAAGGATCGCTTCCCGGCGTTACTGGCCACGACCAAGGGCGATGTTCTCGAGCAGTACGACATGCGCCATTTTGGGCGCGAGCGTGTCGCGGGCAAGGAGTGCGAGGTATTCGCACTCGATCCGCGCGACAGCCAGCGCTTTGCATACCGTATCTGGGCAGACAAGGACAGCGGCCTGCTGATCCGCGCGCAGACGCTCGGCGATGCCGAGACGGTCCTCGAACAGATTGCATTCTCCCAAGTGGATATCGGCGTGCCGTCGGGCAAGCAGCGCATCATCAGCGCCATCAAGGGCCTGAGCGGCTGGCGCAAATACGATATCCACTATCAGCCGACCAACCTGGCCGAGCAGGGCTGGCAGGTTTCTGCACCGGTGCGCGGTTTCCAGAAAATTCGTGAAGTCCGGCGTCCCCTCAATACCGACAATGAAAAAGCGTTTGAGGTGCATCAGGTCGTGTTCAGTGATGGGCTCGCAGGACTTTCGGTGTTCATCGAGCCGGTGGATCAGCAGCGCATGCGCAAGGAAGGCATTGCCGCACAAGGGCCGACGCATATCCAGGTCCGTCGCGTAGCCGACCATTGGATCACGGTGGTTGGTGAGGTTCCAGCGTCCACGGTTCGCCAGTTTGCTGCCGCCGTTAGCTATCGTCCTGCCGCCAAGCCGTAACCTTCTACGCGGACCGGGTTGGTCCGCAAAGGGTGGGGGCGCCTGCTGCGCTTTCGTCCGGGCGACCCGATCGTTTTTCTAGGGAGTTGTCATCCATGCCCACGGTGAAACCTGTCCATCTGGCGAGTGCTTGCATGCTCGCTGCCTCGTTGCTGATTGCGCCAATGATATCGGCGCCCGCACTGGCACAGAATACTGCTCGCTCCTACAACCTCCCGGACTTTACCGATCTGGTCGAGCGTGCGAGTCCGGCGGTCGTCAATATCCGCACGACGGAGCGCGTCCGTTCCTCGGGCGGTGCCAGCACCGAAGAAGAAGAGATGGCCGAATTTTTCCGCCGCTTCTTCGGCGTACCGCTTCCCGGAACGCCGCCTGGCCGCCGCTCCCCACAGCAGCCTCAGCAGCCGGGGCCGGAGCAGAGCCGCGGCGTTGGCTCGGGCTTCATCATTTCCGCTGATGGTTATGTCATGACCAATGCGCACGTCGTCGAGGATGCCGAGACTATCTACGTGACCTTGTCCGACAAGCGTGAGTTCAAGGCCAAGCTGATCGGCTCAGACAAGCGTACCGATGTGGCCCTGGTGAAGATCGAGGCGACCAACCTGCCGCGCCTGGCCCTGGGTGATTCGAATTCGGTGAGGGCCGGTGAATGGGTGCTGGCAATCGGTTCGCCGTTCGGTCTCGACAACTCCGTGACGGCTGGCATCGTGTCGGCCAAGGGGCGCGATACTGGCGACTACCTGCCGTTCATCCAGACCGACGTGGCGGTCAACCCCGGTAATTCGGGTGGTCCGCTGATCAACCTGCGCGGCGAGGTAATCGGTATCAACTCGCAGATCTATAGTCGCAGCGGCGGTTACATGGGCATCTCGTTCGCGATTCCAATCGACGAAGCCATGCGCGTGGCCGACCAGTTGAAGGCCTCGGGCCGGGTAACCCGCGGCCGCATTGCGGTTGCCATCGGCGATGTCACCAAGGAACAAGCCGAGTCGTTGGGTCTCACCCGCGCACGCGGCGCCCTGGTGGGGAGTGTCGAGGCGGGAGGCCCGGCGGAGAAGGCTGGGATCGAGGCCGGTGACATCATCCTGCGCTTCAATGGTCGCGACATCGAGCGGGCGTCGGACCTGCCGCGCCTCGTCGGCGATACCAAGCCGGGCAGCCGTGTGCCGATCCAGGTGTGGCGCAAGGGTGCGACGCGCGATATGAGCATCACTGTCGCCGAACTACCGAACGACGCGCGTGCCAGCCGCGACAGCGAAGGCGGGGCCGACAAGACGCCGGTGCAGAAAGTCGATGCAATGGGCCTTGCCGTCAAGGATCTGAGTGCAGCGCGGCAGGCGGAACTGAAGCTCAAGTCGGGCATCGAGGTCGAGCGCGCCGAGGGGCCGGCGGCACGCGCTGGCATCCGGCAGGGCGATGTGATCCTGCGGGTTGGCGACACCGATATCCGTGACAGTCGCCAGTTCGAGGCTGTGGTGCGCGCGCTCGACAAGAGCAAGACACATGCGGTGTTCGTGCGCCGGGGCGAGGCGACGCAGGTGCTGACGGTCCGTCTCAATGGCGCTACTCGTTGAGCATGGCTGACCTGACACTCTACGGCCGGGGTTATTGTCATCTGTGCGATGACATGAAGCTGGCGCTCGAGCCGCTGCAAGGCGAATTCACCTTCACCCTGCACGAAGTCGACGTCGATAGCGACCCGGCCATCGAAGAGCGGCTGGGGGAGCTGGTGCCGGTGCTGATGACCGGCACGCCAGCGAACCCGGGCCGCGAACTGTGCCATTACTTTGCCGATCTGCCGGGGATTCGCGCCTGGCTCGCCGATCCCGCCAGCGCATAAATATCGCCGCATTCCGCATCGGGAAAACCCCGAATTCCGGTAAAATGGCGGGTTAATGCGCGTTCTGCAGTTTTTCCAACGCACTCCTTCGATGCCGCCCGGTCGCCCGCCTGGGGCGGGCGGCATCTGCCCCATGAACAGAGGACCCATGCCGCGTGCTGCATGTCAGCCGGCATTTTCTGAGCCAGATGGACAATATCCGCAATTTTTCGATCATCGCCCACATCGACCACGGTAAATCGACCCTGGCCGATCGCATCATCCATATGTGCGGTGGCCTGTCTGACCGCGAGATGGAGGCCCAGGTGCTCGATTCGATGGATATCGAGAAAGAGCGTGGCATCACCATCAAGGCGCAGACCGCCGCGCTCAGCTACACGGCGCGTGACGGCAAGGTCTACAACCTGAATCTGATCGACACGCCGGGGCACGTCGACTTCAGCTACGAAGTGAGCCGCTCGCTTTCTGCCTGCGAAGGTGCGCTGCTGGTCGTGGATGCCTCGCAAGGCGTCGAGGCACAGACGGTCGCCAACTGTTACACCGCGATTGAACTCGGTATGGAAGTGGTGCCGGTGCTCAACAAGATCGATCTGCCGTCGGCTGATCCTGCCAATGCCATCCAGGAGATCGAGGATGTGATCGGCATCGACGCGCAGGATGCGATTCATTGCTCCGCCAAGACCGGTCTCGGCGTAGACGATGTCATTGAGGCCATCATTGCGCGCGTGCCCCCGCCCAAGGGTGACCCTGAGGCGCCGCTGCAGGCATTGATTATCGACTCCTGGTTCGACAACTATGTCGGCGTGGTTATGCTGGTGCGTGTCGTCAACGGTACCTTGCGGCAGAAGGACAAGATCACGCTGATGGCCAGCGGCACGCAGCACCTGGTCGAACATCTCGGCGTGTTCTCGCCGAAATCCGTCCCGCGGGAAGCGCTAACCGCCGGGCAGGTCGGCTTTGTGATTGCCGGCATCAAGGAGCTCAAGGCCGCCAAGGTTGGCGACACGGTGACGCACACTGCCGCCAAGGCTGCCACGCCGCTGCCTGGCTTCAAGGAAGTCAAGCCGCAGGTGTTTGCCGGCCTGTATCCGGTCGAAGCCAACCAGTACGACGCATTGCGTGAGTCGCTCGAAAAGCTCCAGCTCAACGATGCGTCGCTGCAGTACGAGCCGGAAGTCTCACAGGCGCTGGGCTTCGGCTTCCGCTGCGGCTTCCTCGGATTGCTGCACATGGAGATCGTGCAGGAACGTCTTGAGCGCGAGTTCGACATGGACCTCATCACCACTGCGCCGACGGTGGTGTACCAGGTCCAGCAGCGTGACGGCACCATGGTAACGGTGGAGAACCCGGCCAAGATGCCCGATCCGGCCAAGATCGACGCCATTCTCGAGCCGATCGTCACAGTCAATCTGTACATGCCACAAGACTATGTTGGTGCGGTGATGACGCTGTGCACGCAGAAGCGTGGCACGCAGATCAACATGAGCTACCACGGCCGGCAGGTTCAGCTGACCTACGAGATCCCCATGGGCGAGATCGTGCTCGACTTCTTCGACCGCCTCAAGTCAGTATCGCGTGGCTATGCCTCGATGGACTATGAGTTCAAGGAGTACCGCGCCTCTGACGTAGTGAAGGTCGATATCTTGATCAACGGCGACAAGGTCGATGCGCTGTCGGTGATCGTGCACCGCTCTAACAGCCAGTATCGCGGCCGCGAGGTGGCCGCCAAGATGCGCGAGATCATTCCGCGCCAGATGTACGACGTGGCCATCCAGGCGGCGATCGGCGCCAATGTCATCGCACGCGAGAACGTCAAGGCGCTGCGCAAGAACGTGCTGGCGAAATGCTACGGCGGCGATATCACACGCAAGAAGAAACTGCTTGAGAAACAGAAGGCCGGCAAGAAGCGCATGAAGCAAGTAGGCACTGTGGAGATCCCACAGGAAGCCTTCCTTGCCATCCTGCGTGTCGAAGACAAATAACCGGAATGCCGGTGCGGCGCGCGGCAGGAGAGTGCGCGCCACACCTGGCAGGCAATTGCAGGACATGGGGAACATCCTGACATGAACTTCGCTTTGATTCTTTTTGTGCTGGTGGTCATTACCGGCATCGCCTGGGTGGCGGACAAGCTGTACTTCGAAAAGAAACGCCGAGCCGCGGCCGCGGATGCGCTAGCCGCATTCGACGCTCGCCGCCAGGATCTGCAGAACCGCTATGGTGTCAGCGACATCGACACTTCGCGGACCAAGCTGGCCGAAGAAAAACTGCGGCAACCGTGGTGGCTTGAATACTCGGCCAGTTTCTTCCCGGTAATCCTCGCGGTGTTCGTGCTGCGCTCCTTCGTGGTCGAGCCATTCAAGATCCCCTCGGGCTCGATGATTCCCACGTTGCTGATCGGCGACTTCATTCTCGTCAACAAGTACACCTATGGCATTCGCCTGCCGGTGGTCAACCAGAAGGTCGTTTCGCTGAACGACCCGCAGCGTGGCGACGTGATGGTTTTCCGTTTTCCCAAGGACACTTCGCTCGATTACATCAAGCGCGTCGTTGGCGTGCCGGGCGATGTGGTGCGCTACGAGGACAAGAAGCTGACCGTCAACGGCCAGCCGGCGGAATACCAGCCTAAGGCTGATTTCCTCGATGAAGAGCGTCTGACGTACTCCAAGCAGTTCACCGAAACCATCGGCGGTGCGTCCCACCAGATCCTCAACGATGCTGACCGGCCGCCGTTCATCATCGGCGCGGACGATTTTCCCTTTCGTGAAAACTGCACCTACAATCAACGTGGGCTGACCTGCAAGGTTCCTGAAGGGCACTATTTCGTGATGGGCGATAATCGCGACAACAGCCTGGATTCGCGCTATTGGGGCTTTGTTCCGGATAAAAATGTGGTTGGAAAGGCATTTTTCATCTGGATGAACCTGGGCGATCTGGGCCGGATCGGGTCGTTCCGATGACAAATACATCACAATAAGTCATTCACCAGGGGAATCGGGTCATGCGTGGGAGCGGACGGGAGTCAGGGTTTTCATTGCTGGGGTTGCTGGTGACGGTCTTGCTGGCGGTGGGCATATTCGTGCCACTGGTCAAGGTCGTGCCGACTTTGCTGGAGTACCAGTCCGTGAAGCGTGCTGCCTATCAGGCCAAGACTGAAGGCAATTCGGTGCAGGCCGCCATTGCAGCATTCGACCGGCAGGCGCTGGTGGATGGCGTGCAGGTCGTGCGCGGGCGTGACTTGGACATCCAGACCAATGCCAACGGCGCGGTGGATGCGGTGCGCTTCAGCTATCGTCGAGAGATCCTGCTGTACGGCCCGGTCACTCTCGCGATCCAATACTCCGGCACGGCGCAGTGATATGAGTCTCGACGTCCTGCAACAGCGCCTCGGTTACCAGTTTGTCAAGGCTGAGCTCCTGCAGCAGGCGCTGACGCATCGCAGCCACAGCGCGCATCACAACGAACGGCTCGAATTCCTCGGCGATTCCGTGCTGAACTGCGCCGTGGCCGACATGCTGTACGGCATGTTCGGCAAGCTCGACGAAGGCGATCTCTCGCGTGTGCGTGCCAATCTCGTCAAGCAGCAGGCGTTGTTCGAGATCGCCCAGATGCTACAGCTGTCTGAAGTGCTGCAACTCGGCGAAGGCGAGTTGCAGCACTTCAGACA
>DATLHT010000368.1:0-2407 GCA_035539795.1 Burkholderiaceae bacterium | reverse complement strand
ACCAGATCCCGATCCTGTCACCGGGCTCCAGTCCCATTCGAAGCAAAGCGCTCGCCATCCGGTTGACTTCGCGCTGCAACTCGAGATAGGTGTACCGGATGCCTTGGTGACACGAGACCACCGCTTCCTTGTCGGGGAACCTTCCGACTATCTCGTCGAAGAAGGCGCCGATCGTCTGCTCGATCAGTGGCTTGTCCGTCGCTCCACGCGAATAGCTCGTCTCTAACTTGGTCATCGATTCAGTCTCCAATAATTCATTCACCCAAGCCCCGCGCGCCTGGAAGCTGTGCGTAGCGCCAACGTCACTCGCCTCAACGAATGGATGCCTTCGTGTGACAGCGCCTGGCCGCCTTTCTCAAGAACACGGCAATGCTCTGGTGAACCATGTTTCACGCGCTCGATATCAATAGCTCACCAACGGTTCATGAAGCACGTGCAGAGGCTGCAACGCCCCCCTTCGCATCCGCCCCGTGGACAGACGCGGCGCGGTGGTGGTCGATCAAAGCCACCGCGACGACGCCGACGGCTCCCGCCAAGGCAATCGCGATGAAGTTCTGCTCCAGGGGCAATTGCATGGACATCAGCATGCCGATACCGATCGGTGCCGCAATCCCGCCAGCACGCCCCACGCCCGAAGCAAATCCCACTCCAGTGGAGCGGACAGCAGCCGGATAGAACTGAGCGGCGTAGGCATAGACCAGAATCCCGGTGCCCAGCGTGGAAGCGCCGACGACAGCGATAACCAGGGCCAACGGCTGCACGCCATAACCCAGCAGGGTCAACGAAGCCACGGATGCGGCGAAGAAGGTGCACAGGACCCACTTGATATTCAGCTTGTCGCCAAGCCAGCCACCGAGCACAGCCCCAACGATGGCACCGCCGTTGTAAATCAGCAGGAAGTTCAGCGCGGAGCCAACGCTGTGGCCTGCCATGGCCATCAGCTTGACGAGCCAGGTGCTCAGTGCGTACATCATGAACAACGCCGTGAAGAAGGCCGCCGAGAACATGACCGTACTGAAGCCGCGCCCTTCCTGGAACAGCATGCCCACGGGCACGCCATCAGCCTTGCCATCCACCGGCATTTGAAAACGCGCATCGGCAGGAAGAAAGTGGCCCGGCGCGATTCGGGCCACGATCTGTCGAAGGCTTGCATTGTCATTGCGCTTCATCAAGAAGGACATCGACTCAGGCATGTACTTCAGAATGAATGGAATCAGAATGACCGGTGCACCTGCCGCGAAGAACACCGACTGCCACCCGTAGATCTCCAGGAACTGCTTGCCAATCAGCGTGGCAAGCACACTCCCCACCGCATAGCCGCACAGCATCGCTGTCGCCAGCACCCCTCGCAGCTTCTTGGGTGCGTACTCGGTCATATGCGCAGTCGTGCAAGGCAATGCGCCACCAATGCCGAGCCCCGCAATGAAGCGCAAGGCGCTGAAAGTGACGGGATCGCTCGCCAGGGCGGCAGCCGCAGTGAAGGCGCTGAAAAGAAATACCGAGATCGAAAGCGCCCAGCGACGACCAATCTTGTCGGCAAGCATGCCCAGGCCCATTGCGCCAAACATCATGCCGAACAGTGCCGAACTCGTCATGAACCCGGCCGTTGTCGGGTCAACGTTCATGTCTTTCATGATGGCCGGGAGCGCGATTCCCGCAACGGCCAGGTCGTAGCCGTCGGCGACGATGATCACGGCACACAAGAAAAGAACAACAAAGTGAAAGCCGTTGAATCGGGCTTCGTCTACAAGCTTCTGGATGTCGATGCGATGCATAAGTCATTTCCTCGATAGTTCGGGGAAAGTATGGTCATGACCGCGTCTTCTGACTGTTCTGTACAAAACACTTGCGGGTCGGGATTTCCCGGAGCTCTAACGAAGTAGCTCGACTTGCTTTCGCGCCGTTCATCGATACGACACGCTTACTCAACGTCCCTCACGAGGGAACCTACTTCAGCGCCATATGGTGAGCCACCCGTTTGGCAAAACCTGTCAGTAAGCGCGCATCAGCCGAATGGATCCAAGTCGCCTCGGCACCGCGTTGCACCAGCAGGCGCGGCGCAACGATGCCATCGAGCGCGGCCCGATACACCAACTTGATCTGCGTGATCTCGGTCGCATGGACGCATGCGTCAAGCGAGATAGCCGGTACCGGCCCGCGCCAAAATCGCGCTGAGATCCAACAACAGTTTTTGCCGAGAAGGTCTAGAGCCGTGACATATCGCTCTGAGCTGCGCGCCCGTTACTCAACCATTCTCGAACGTGCTTCCTGAGTTATGGCCCTGGATGGGCCGGACTGATGGAGACGCTGTGCGAAAGGCTTCAGCACTACGCTGACCGCGGAATGCTGGCAGTTCAGATCACTCAGGCAAAGGACAATGGGGTGAACTGTAAGTGAACTACATGGG
>DATLHT010000367.1:0-5890 GCA_035539795.1 Burkholderiaceae bacterium | reverse complement strand
CTTCGCGGTCGAAATCTTCGTAGTACAGCAGTTGGCTGCCCTGCAGCTCGACCAGCTGCTGCTGGTATTCGCCCAGCGAGATGCCGAGCGTTGCGGCAATTTCTCGCTCGGTCGGCGCGCGTCCCGCCTGTTGCGTGGCTTTCTGGATAGCTTTTTCGATATCACGGGCATGTTTGCGCAGGCCGCGCGGCAGCCAGTCATTGCTCCGCAGCTCGTCGAGAATCGCGCCGCGGATCCGCTGCGTGGCATACGCCTCAAACTGCACCCCTTGGGTTTCCTCATACCGGCCCAACGCATCGAGCAGGCCCATCATGCCGGCCTGCACCAGATCATCCAGCTCGACGCTCGCAGGCAGCCGCGCCAGCATCTGGCCGGCGAGCCGGCGTACCAGCGGGGCATGCTGTTTCAGGGCGTCGGCTTTGGAAGGGCGTCCGGTGGCTGTGTACATATCAGTCGATCCGTTCGGGCTGGCGTGCCAGATCCGCTGCTGGCCTCATCGGCGCTTGCCATGCGGCGGCTGGCAATGCTGCGGCGGCACGCCAGCTGGCGATCTCGCGCGCCACCTGGCGGCAGGCCAGCGCCGCGGGTGCGGCGGCAAACGCTTCCACCACCGGCTTGTCGAGCGTACGGGCCAGGGCAAGATGCGTATCGGCCGGAATGTAGCCGGCCAGGGCAATATCGGCGTCAAGGTACTGGCGCACCGTGGCGGCGAGATTGCCGTACATGTGCAGCGCAGACTGCGCCGAACGTGCCTCGGTCACCAGCACGCGAACCGGCAAGGTACCGGCAGCGGCAGCCGGCAGACCTTTGAGCAGCAGATAGGATTGCTTGATGCCATCCGGCACATCGGCAAAGGCCACCAGCAACTGGTCGGCCTGATCGTGGAACGCGGCGATTGCCTGCATGGTCGTCGTGCGTTCTATGCCGCCGCCGAGCAACAATGTGTCGGCTTCGGCGCGCATGGTCTGCAGCATATCAACTCCGGCAGCGCCGAGCCGTGCCAGCTCAGGGCCGTCGACCACGGCCACGGTGCGTCCCAGCCCGCCGAGCGCGGCAGCAAGATTGGCTTGCAGCGCCGCATCGCATGCCGGACCGGCAAGCAGCAGGACCTGTCCGGCGGGGCCGGTCAGCATGCGGCGCAGGCCATCGGCCTGATCGCGGGCCACGTGTTTCATCGCACTGTCCTCATCGGGCCGTCTGTATCTTGTTTATGCCGGCAAGGCCATACCTGTTGCCGGCAGCGCCGCAGTGGCGCCGTGCGTCAGCAGGTACGACTCGTCCTCTTCCAGTGCGAACGGTGATAGGCCGGGCGCTTCGCGAAAGGCGCGATGCACCAGCAGCTTGCGGTTGGCGACGGCAATGTCCTCGGGCACGCGCTGGCCGCACGACACATAGTGCAGCGGCAGCTTGTGGCGCACCAGCACGTCGAGCGCATGGCCCAGCGTGGCGGCTTCATCGATCTTGGTCAGGATGCAGCCGGCGAGATCGGCATCGCGGTAGGCGTGCACCACCTCATCGAGCGTGCGGCCGTCACTGGTGGTGTTCAGCAGCAGCAGGCGCTGGATGGCCTGGCCGGCGCTGTGCAGCATGGCGATCTGCTCGGACAGCGCACGGTCGCGCTGGCTCATGCCGATGGTATCGATCAGCACGACATGCTTGTCGCGCAGGTCGGCCAGTGCGAGGCTGAGATCCTCGCCATCGCGCACCGCGTGCACGCTCACGCCGAGAATGCGGCCATAGATGCGCAGCTGCTCATGGCCGCCGATCCGGTAGCTGTCCGTCGTCAGCAATGCCACGCGCGAGGCACCATGGCGCAGCACGAAACGCGCCGCCAGCTTGGCCGTGGTGGTGGTCTTGCCGACGCCGGTCGGGCCCATGAGCGCGAAGATGCCGCCCTTGTCGAGCAGGGCGTTGTCTTGGTCGAGCGTGGTCAGGTTCAGCTCGATGGCGCGTTGCAGGAAATCCTGCGCGCTTTCCAGGCTGTCGGTTTCCGGCAGATTATCGAGCAGGTAGCGCGTGAGCTGGGCCGAGAACCCGGCATTGACCATGGTCTGGAACATGCGCGCGCGCACTGGATCGCGCAGCTTGATGCCGAGCGATGCGAGGCCAGCCGTCTGATCGTGCAGCATGGCGCGCAGCGCCTGCAGCTCGGCCATCATGCGCTGCTCGGCGGCACCGGTCTGCGGCGCGGCGGACGTCGCCGCAGATGCAGCGCTGACCGGACGATGGAATACGATGGGCTCGGTAGAGGCTGGCTGCAGTCCCGACGGCGCAGCAGCGTCCGATGGTGCCGGTACCGTCGGCGATCCCGGCCGCGATGCCGTGGTCTGCATACTGGCCGTCGATGCCACGGAGCCAGGCTGCGCAGGCGCCTGCGCGGAAGTCTCCGTGTCGGCATTGGGCATGGCGTTGGTGTTCGTCCGGCGTGCTTCGAAGCGTGCTGCGGCATCGGCGAAGAGGCGTGTGACCGATTCGGCTGCGAGCGTGGCCGGGACATCCTCTGCGGCATCGGCAGTGACAGGCGTCACTGTCGGTGTGATTGGCACGGCGGGCGCCTCGGCCGGTTTGCCCGCATCCTGACTGGCAGCCTTCGTGGCATCGCTCGATGCGCCGCCCCGCAGAAAACGGGCGCGCAGTGCGGCAAAGGGGAAACGGGCACGGGCAGTGGCTTCGAGGCCGGATTCGGCGGTAGCGGGCGCGGCCACTTCGGCGGCAAACGGCGCGGGCGCAGCCGCCACAGGCTGTGCGGCTGCCACGGGCGCTGCATGAGGAGCAGCCACGGTTGGCCGCATCGCGCCCATGACCGTCAGTGCATCGACCTGCTCTTCGACCATGGCAATCACCTCGATGCCGCCATCCACCATCCGGTTAGCCAGAATCATCGCGTCATCGCCCAGCGTCTCGCGCACCTGGCGCAACACGTCATGGGAATTGGGGCCGGTAAAGCGATGCATCATGGCGTGGGTCCTCCGATCATGGAGACGATCTTGATGGTGCGGTGGTCAGGAATCTCGGCGTGCGAAAGCACGCGGAGGTGCGGCGCAGCGCGCTTGAAGAGGCGCGCCAGCATGGGCCGCAGGGCCGGCGGGGCGAGCAGCACGCCGGGCTGGCCCAGTTGTTCGTAGTGGCGCGACATGTCCGCTGCCGCTTCCAGCAGGGAATCGGCGAGCTGCGGTTCGATCGGCCCGGCCTGTCCGTTGATCAGGCTTTGCATGAGGATGTTCTCCAGTTCCGGCGCCAGCGTCATCACCTGCAGGTCTCCGTCGGCATCGTCTGCCGGATAGAGCTGCTGCACGATGGCGCGGCCCAGCGCGATACGCACCATGGCGGTCAGGTCGGTCGGATCCTGGGTCCGGCCGCCATGCTCCGCCAGGGTTTCCACGATGGTGCGCAGATCGCGGATATGCACGCCCTCGTCCAGCAGGTTCTGCAGCACCTTCTGCACGATGCCGAGCGGCAGCAGCTTGGGTACCACGTCCTCCACCAGCTTGGGCGCTTCCTTGGCAAGATGATCCAGCAATTGCTGCACTTCCAATCGGCCGAGAAGCTCGGTGCTATGGCTGTATATCAACTGATTGAGGTGCGTGGCGATGACGGTGCTGCAATCGACCACGGTGTAGCCCTCGGCATGCGCGCGGTCCTTGTGCTCGGGCGCGATCCACAGCGCCGGCAGGCCGAAGGTAGGGTCGGTGGTGGGCGTACCGGGCAAGGTGGTGCTGCCCGGCTGGGCGTTGATGGCCAGCAGCATGCCCGGCATGACGTCGCCGCGGCCGATGTCGACGCCTTTCAGTGAGATCCGGTAGCCCCCGGCAGCCAGTTCCAGGTTGTCACGGATGTGCACGACCGGCGCCAGGAAGCCAATGTCCTGCGTGAACTTCTTGCGGATGCCCTTGATCCGCCGCAGCAGTTCGCCATCCTGCGCGCGATCTACCAGCGGGATCAGGCGATAGCCGATTTCCAGACCCAGCACATCGACCCATGACACATCGTCCCAGCTGGCTTCCGGCGTATCGACCGGGGCGATGGCCGGCGCCGGCAGTTCAGGTGGCGGCGCCTTGCCGCGCTGCGCGAGATGCCACGCGCCCCAGCCGAGCAAGGCGGCGAGCACGATGAACGGCAGGTTAGGCATGCCGGGAATCAGTCCGAGGATGCCAATGATGGCCGCCGTGGTCATCAGCACGGCCGGCGAGCCGAGCAACTGCTTCGACAGTTGCTGGCCGATGTCGCGGTCCGCCGACACGCGGCTCACCATCATGCCGGCAGCGGTCGAGATGATCAGCGCGGGAATCTGTGCAACCAGGCCATCACCGATGGTCAGCAGCGTGTAGTTGGTGGCCGCCGCGCCAACCTCCATGCCATGCTGGAACACGCCCACGGCCAGCCCGCCGACGATATTGATCAGCAGGATGGCGATGCCGGCCATGGCATCACCGCGCACGAACTTGCTGGCACCGTCCATGGAGCCGTAGAACTCGGCCTCCTGTCCCACTTCCTGACGGCGACGGCGTGCCTCGTCGTCGCGGATCAGACCGGCGTTGAGGTCGGCGTCGATGGCCATCTGCTTGCCGGGCATGGCATCGAGCGTGAACCGCGCCGCCACTTCCGCGATGCGGCCCGCACCCTTGCTGACTACCATGAAGTTGATCAGCGTGAGGATGATGAACAGCACGATGCCGACGGTGTAGTTGCCGCCCACCAGGAAATGGCCGAAAGCCTCGATCACCTTGCCGGCGGCGTCCGGCCCGGTATGACCTTCCATCAGCACCACGCGCGTCGAGGCAACGTTGAGCGACAGCCGCAGCAGCGTGGTGATCAGCAGGATACTGGGAAACGACGAGAAATCCAGCGGCTTGAGCGTATGCATGGCGATCAGCAGCACGATCACCGACAGCGCGATATTGAACGTAA
Organism: Burkholderiaceae bacterium; assembly: GCA_035539795.1. GTDB lineage: Bacteria > Pseudomonadota > Gammaproteobacteria > Burkholderiales > Burkholderiaceae > Imbroritus. The sequence goes on along the minus strand of DATLHT010000367.1, from coordinate 982 downwards.
ACAGCATGTCCAGCACCATCGGCGGCAGCGGCAGGATCATCATGCTGAGGATCAGCACGATCAGGATCGGCCCCGCGGCCGAACGCAGGTCGGCGCGGCGCAGCGCGCTGGACAGGCGGGCGAGCGTGGTCATGCGGGTGCAGCTCCCGGATCGAGATCGGCCGGCACCGGCAGGTCATGTGGCGGCTGCGGTGCGGCGCCACCTTGCGTGGCCACACGGCGCAACTGGTAGACATAGGCCAGCACCTCGGCCACGGCGGCATACAGCGCCTCGGGAATGGTCTCGCCGATCTCGGTATGGCGATACAGCGCGCGCGCCAGCGGCGGCGCTTCGAGCATGGGAATGCGATGCTCGACGCCAACTTCGCGGATACGTGCGGCGATCAGGTCGGCCCCTTTGGCGATCACTTTCGGCGCGGCCATGCCGCCCTCGGCGTAACGCAGGGCGACAGCGTAGTGGGTCGGGTTGGTGACGATCACATCGGCTGTTGGCAAATCCGTCATCATGCGGCGCTGTGCAGCCTGCCGCTGGAGCGAACGGATACGCGCCTTCACCTCGGGGCTGCCGTCCGACTCCTTCGACTCGCGGCGGACCTCGTCGCGCGTCATGCGCAGCTTCTTGTAGTGCTGCCACAGCACGAACGGGATGTCGACTGCTGCCACCAGCGCCAGCACCGCCGTCATGGCGATGAAGCACACACCGATCATATGGAACAGGCTGTTCAGCGCATCGCCCATCGACTGGCGCGCCAGCCCGAGGAATTCCATTTCGTAGTAACGCACCAGCAACCACGTGACGGTAACGACCAGGCCCAGTTTGAGTAGCAGGCGCGGCAGCTCGATCCAGCCCTGGATCGAGAACATGCGCTTGAGCCCTTGCAGCTTGAGGATGCGGCCAAGATCCGGCGTGAGCGGCTTGGCACTGACTGCCCCGCGCGTCAGCGCCAGCGGCGAAAATCCGCCGAGAAACAGGGCACCGAAC
>DATLHT010000366.1:0-5984 GCA_035539795.1 Burkholderiaceae bacterium | reverse complement strand
GATGCGGGGTGGCTTCTTAAAAAATTCTTTCTTCTGGATGAAGACTAGATTTTTTGAGGAATACCTTAAATAAGAAAATTCTTGGAATGTTGAAATTCAGGTTATTTTTGCTTTTGTTTGCACTTAAATAAGAAAAATCTTGTTTTTAACGAGGGGTGCGTGAAGATGTGTTGAGAAAATGTTGTTTTGGTGTGATAAAAATAAAATTGAAAGATAATGTGAAATAAAAGATAGGTGTTTTTGGCAAGCCGGATCAGTCGCGTGCAAGAGCGATTGCCTTGCCCTGTTGTGCCGCGACGGTCCGTCGTGGGTGGCATTGGAGGCGGGGCGGCTGCTTGCCGGCGGCAACAGGGATCTCGTTGCGGCTAGCCGTTGCCGTGCAGCCAGACTTCCCGAGGCAGCGAATCGCTTGATCGGGAAGAGACTTGAAATCGGCGCAGTTGCCCTTATCTGGCGTGCAGAATTCTGTGGGCGTCGGGAACGGCGCCCGTGATGTCATTGATAAGCATGTGAGAGGAATAACGATGGTCGCGTCACCGGAAACGATGAGTTTTCAAGCCGAAGTCAAACAGCTTCTGCAACTGATGATCCATTCGCTGTACAGCAACAAGGAAATCTTCGTTCGCGAACTCGTTTCGAATGCGTCGGATGCCACGGACAAGCTGCGCTTCGAAGCGATTGCCGATCCGATCCTGCTGGAAGGCGACGGCGAACTGGCAATCAGAATTGCCTTCGACCCGGCAGCCCGTACGATTTCGATCACCGACAACGGCATCGGCCTGAGCCGTGACGAGGCCATCCAGCACCTAGGCACCATCGCCAAATCCGGGACCAAGGAGTTTTTCCAGAAACTCTCGGGTGACCAGCAGAAAGATGCGACGCTGATCGGCCAGTTCGGCGTCGGCTTCTATTCGGCCTTCATCGTGGCTGACAAGGTCACCGTCGAGTCGCGTCGCGCCGGCCTGCCGGTGAATGAGGGTGTACGCTGGGAAAGCAGCGGCGACGGCGAATTCAGCATCGCCGCCATCGAGCGTCCGGAGCGTGGCACCACTATCACGCTGCACCTGCGCGAAGGCGAGGACGAATTCCTCTCAGCCTGGCGCCTGAAATCCATCATTCGCAAGTACTCCGACCACATCTCGCTGCCCATCCGCATGCTCAAGGAGGAGTGGGATGCCGAGAAGAACGAAATGCGTCAGACCGGCGAATGGGAGAGCGTCAACCAGGCCAGCGCACTGTGGACGCGGCCCAAGTCGGAAATTACCGACGAGCAGTACGCCTCGTTTTACCAGCACGTCTCGCACGACAACGACCAACCCCTGGCGTGGACGCACAACCGCGTCGAAGGCCGCAGCGAGTACACTCAGCTGCTCTACATCCCCGCGCGGGCCCCGTTCGACCTGTGGGACCGCAACCGTCGCGGGGGGCTGAAGCTGTACGTCAAGCGCGTGTTCATCATGGACGACGCGGAACAGCTGCTGCCGTCCTACATGCGCTTCGTGCGCGGCGTGGTCGATTCCGCCGATCTGCCGCTGAACGTGTCGCGCGAACTGCTGCAGGAAAGCCGCGATGTCAAGGCCATCCGCGAAGGCTGCACCAAGCGCGTACTGTCCATGCTGGAAGCACTGGCCGATAGCGAGGACGCCGCCGACCGCGAGAAGTACGCCACCTTCTGGCGCGAGTTCGGCCAGGTGCTCAAGGAAGGCATGGGCGAAGACCATGCCAACCAGGAGCGCATCGGCAAGCTGCTGCGCTTTGCCTCGACGCATACCGGCAATGCTGACCAGACCGTGTCGCTGGCCGACTACATCGGCCGCATGAAGGAAGGGCAGGACAAGATCTACTACGTCACTGCCGACAGCTGGCAGGCCGCCAGCGCAAGCCCGCATCTCGAAGTCTTCCGCAAGAAGGGCATCGAGGTACTGTTGCTGACCGACCGCGTGGACGAATGGATGCTGTCGTTCCTGAACGAGTTCGACGGCAAGGCGCTGGTCTCCGTGGCACGCGGCGATCTCGACCTCGGACAGATGGAAGACGAAGCCGCCAAGGCCGAACATGAAAAAACCGCCGAGCAGTTCAAGCCGCTGGTCGAGAAGGCTGCCGAAGTGCTCAAGGACAAGGCCAAGGAAGTCCGTATCACCTTCCGCCTCACCGAATCGCCGTCGTGCGTGGTGTCCGACGAAGGCGACATGAGCGGTTACCTGCAGCGCATGCTCAAGCAGGCTGGGCAGAGTGCGCCAGCGGCCAAGCCGATCCTCGAGCTCAACCCGGAGCATGCCCTGGTGCAGAAGGTGGCAGCGCTGGTGGATGAGAGCGACACCGAGGCATTTGCTGACCGCGTGCATGTGCTGTTCGATCAGGCATTGCTGGCCGAGGGCGGATCGCTCGAAGATCCGGCCGCGTATGTGCGGCGCGTCAATCGCCTGCTTGGCTAAGCGTGTACCACCCGGTGACACTCAAACGCTGCTTTCCGCCTGTCGTCGATGAGCACACTCGCGTGCTCATCCTCGGCAGTTTGCCCGGCGAGGCGTCACTTGCGCAGAGCCAGTATTACGCGCACCCGCAGAACCGGTTCTGGCGGTTGATGGGCGATCTGCTCGAGGTTGATCTGGTCAGCATGGCTTATAGGGACCGGCTCGATACGCTGCTCGCACATCACATCGGCCTGTGGGACGTCGTAGCCGAAGCACGGCGCGAAGGTAGCCTCGATAGCCGCATCCGCGGTCACGCCGGCAACGATCTGGAAGGGCTGGTGGTGTCGCTGCCAGACCTCGCTGCGATTGCTTTCAATGGTGGTACGGCGGCGCGGCTTGGTATCAAGGCGCTGGCGTCACATGGTGTTCCGCACACCATGTTGACGCTGCCATCCAGCAGCCCGGCTCACACGTTGGCGTATGCCGAAAAATTGGCAGCATGGCGTGCCATGCTGCCATGGCTGGATGTTTCCCGTCGCCACATAAGTCCATAAAAAAATGCCGCGCCTCGACTTGCTCTCGTGGCGCGGCATCCAATCCTGATCATCCCGCCCAGGATGATGCCGCCATCCCAGGCATCCTGCCTCAGAAAATCTCGAACAACCCCGCAGCGCCCATTCCGCCGCCAATACACATCGTCACCACGGCATACTTTGCCTTGCGGCGCCGGCCTTCGAGCAGCACATGGCCGGTCAGGCGTGCGCCGGTGACGCCGAACGGATGACCGATGGAGATTGCGCCGCCGTTCACGTTCAGGCGTTCGTCAGGAATGCCGAGGCGGCGCTGGCAGTAGAGGGCCTGCGAGGCAAACGCTTCGTTCAATTCCCATAGATCGATATCCTCGACCTTGAGGCCGTGGCGTTCGAGCAGGCGCGGCACGGCGAAGACGGGGCCGATGCCCATCTCGTCCGGTTCGCAGCCGGCCACGGCAAAGCCGCGGAAGGCACCCAGGGGTTCGAGGTTGGCGCGTTCAGCGGCCTTGGCTTCCATCATGACGCATGCCGATGCACCATCGGAGAGCTGTGAAGCATTGCCGGCCGTGACGAACTTGTCCGGACCTTTTACCGGGGCGAGCTTGGCCAGGGCTTCGAGCGTGGTGCCGGGGCGGTTGCAGTTGTCGGCCGTGGCGGTCACTTCACGATGCGTGATTTCGCCGGTTTCCTTGTTGGTCACTGCCATCGTCGTAGTGACGGCAATGATTTCGTCGGCGTAGCGGCCTTCCTTCTGCGCGGCTTCGGTGCGTTGCTGGCTGCGCAGGGCGAACAGGTCCTGGTCTTCGCGCGAGATGCCGTAGCGGGCGGCGACGATATCGGCGGTGTCGATCATCGGAAGATACAGCTCGGGCTTGTTCTGCAGCAGCCAGGGATCGATGCCGGTCTTGCCGTCATCGCGGGTCTTGAGCATGGAGACGCTCTCCACGCCGCCGGCGACCATCACGGGCACGCCTTCGACGATGATGCGGCCGGCTGCGCTGGCGATGGCCTGCAAGCCGGAGGCGCAGAAGCGGTTGATGGTGGTGCCGGCCACGGTCACCGGCAGGCCGGCGCGCAAGGCGGCCTGGCGCGCGGTGTTGCGGCCGGTGGTGCCTTCAGGGTAACCGCAGCCAAGGAACATGTCCTCGATACTGGCCGGATCGACACCGGCGCGCTCGACGGCGGCACGGACAGCGTAGGCGGCCAGCGTCGGGCCTTCGGTCATATTGAATTCGCCACGGTGCGCCTTGGTGAGCGGCGTGCGGGCGGTGGAAACGATAACGGCTTCGCGCATGGCGATCCCCTTAAATCAGTTGGTTGAGGCTTGCGAAGCTGGCCTGGCGTTCCACCAGCTCGATGAGCAGCGGCGAGGGCTTCCAGAACAGCGGGTCTTCTTTTTCAAAGCTGCGGATATCAGCCAGGATCTGCTCCAGTCCGACGGTGTCGGCATAGTGCATCGGGCCGCCGCGCCAGCGTGGGAAGCCGTAGCCATGCACGAGCGTCACGTCGATATCGAGCGGGCGCAGGGCGATCTTGTCGTGCAGTACATTGGCGCTTTCGTTGATGACGGCGGCCATGTAGCGGCGGAGGATGTCCTCGCTGGAGAAGGTACGTGGCTGGATGCCACGTGCCGCGCGCTCGGCGTCAATCAGCGCGAGCACTTCCGGATCATGCTCGCCGCTGCGCGAGCCTTCCGGATAGCGATACCAGCCACGGCCGGTCTTCTGGCCGAGCCAGTTGCGCTCGCACAGCTGGTCGGCGATGCGCACGTAACGGGCGTTCGGGTCGCGTGTTGCCGCCTTGCGCTTGCGCGTGGCGTAGCCGATGTCGCCGCCGGTCAGGTCGTTGGTGCGGAACGGGCCCATGGCATAGCCGAAGTTTTCCAGTGCCTGGTCGATCTCATACGGCGAGGCGCCATCTTCCATCATGTGGCTGGCGACCTCGCGGTACACGTAGAGAATGCGGTTGCCGATGAAGCCGTCGCAGATGCCGGCGCGCACCGGGACCTTGCGCAGCTTGTCGGCCAGCGCGAAGCCGGTGGCCACCACATCTGCCGAAACTTTGGCCGGCACCACGATTTCCAGCAGCTTCATGATGTTGGCTGGCGAGAAGAAGTGCAGACCGATCACGTCCTGCGGGCGCGAGATGCTGGCGGCGATGGCATCGATGTCCAGGTAGGACGTGTTGGTGGCGAGGATCGCGCCCGGCTTGCAGATGCGGTCGAGTTCGCCGAACACGGCTTTCTTCACATCCATGTCTTCGAACACCGCTTCGATCACGAGATCGGTCTGGGCAAAGGCGTCGTAGGAAGTCGCACCGGCAAAGCGTTGCAGGATGGCATCCTTCCGTGCTGCATCCATGCGGCCGTTGGCAATCAGGCGGTCGTAGACTTTCTCCACACGCTGGCGGCCGGCTTGCAGGCTGGCATCGTCGCGCTCCACCATGGTTACCTGCAGGCCTGCGTCGAGCAGGGCGACGGCAATGCCGGAACCCATCGTGCCGCCGCCGATGACGCCCACCGTGGCGATGGGGCGGGGCTGCGACGATTCCGTTTCCGGTGCCTTGCGGACCTTACGTTCGGCGAAGAAGGCATGGACCAGCCCGGCGCGTTGCGGGCTGTCCACGCATTGCAGGAAGCGTGCGCGTTCTGCCTGGATGCCGGCTTCGAATGGCTGTTCGATGGCGTCTTTCACGGCATCGAGAATCTGGAAAGGCGCAAACAGGCCGCGCGCCTTGCGGGCATTGCCTGCACGTGCAGTTTCCACGGCGGCGAGGCTGGCGGCCGAGTCGCTGAGCGCCTTGGCTTCACGGGTGCGGCGTACCGCGCCACCTTGGGCGAGGATTTCAGCGGCCCATGCGCAGGCTTCTTCGAGCGGATCGCCTTGCTCCGCGACGCGATCGATCAGGCCGAGGCGATGGGCTTCGTCCACGCTGGCGTGCCGGCCACTGAGCATCAGGTCGAGTGCCGGTGCTGCGCCAATCAGGCGGGGCAAGCGCTGCGTGCCGCCACCGCCCGGGATCAGACCGATCTGTACTT
>DATLHT010000365.1:0-11597 GCA_035539795.1 Burkholderiaceae bacterium | reverse complement strand
CTCTTGCAACCGATATTGCCGAGCAGGCCGGTCAGCAACGCCAGATGCAGCTGCTCGTAGGTCGGCTCGCTGTCGTTCAGCTTCCAGCCCTGCTCCGTCACGGTCGTCAGCAACTGCGAGTGCACGTCGCGCCATTCGCGCATGCGCACCTGCGAGATAAAGGCCGCCTTGCAGGTATCGAGCAATTGCCGGTTGGATTTCTTGTGCGCGACGGCATCCTCGAACCACTTCCACAGCTTGAGCCAGCCGAGGAATTCGGATTTCTCGTCGACGAACTGCCGGTGCGCCTGATCGGCGGCGGCCTGCGCCTCAAGCGGACGCTCGCGCGGATCCTGCACTGACAGCGCGCTGGCCACCACCAGGACTTCACGCAGGCAATGATAGTCGCGTGCCGCGAGAATCATCCGGCCGATGCGCGGGTCAAGCGGCAGTCGCGCAAGTTGGCGGCCGATCGGCGTGAGCTGGTTGCCATCGTCCACCGCGCCGAGTTCCTGCAGCAGGTGATAACCATCGGCGATCGCCCGGCCCGGCGGCGGCTCGAGGAACGGGAAGTCCTCGACATCGCCAAGCCGCAGCGCCTTCATGCGCAGGATCACCGAGGCTAGCGAGGAGCGCAGAATCTCGGGGTCGGCGAAGCGCGGCCGCGCCTGGAAATCGCTTTCCTCATACAGGCGGATGCAGATGCCGTTGGCCACCCGGCCGCAGCGCCCGGCGCGCTGGTTGGCGGCTGACTGGGCGATGGCTTCGATCTGCAGCTGCTCGACCTTGTTGCGGTAGGAGTAACGCTTGACGCGCGCCAGCCCGGTGTCGACCACGTAGCGGATGCCCGGCACGGTCAGCGAGGTTTCGGCCACGTTGGTCGCCAGTACCACGCGGCGACCATTGGATGGCTTGAATACGCGCTCCTGCTCCTGCACCGACAGGCGCGCAAACAGCGGCAGGATCTCCGGATGCACCCGGGCGCCGCCAAAGGCATGCTTGCGCAGCGCCTCGGCCGTCTCGCGGATCTCGCGTTCGCCCGGCAGGAACACTAGCACGTCGCCGTCGCCGGCCCGGCTCAATTCCTCCACCGCCTCGACGATGGCATCGTACAGATCGCGATCCTTGCCCTTGTCGGCGGCATCGGCCTGTACCGGCCGGTAGCGGATCTCCACCGGATACAGCCGCCCACTGACCTCGATCACCGGCGCAGGACCGCTGGCCGACGCAAAGTGGCTGGCAAACCGCTCGGCATCAATGGTGGCAGAGGTGATGATGACCTTCAGGTCCGGCCGCTTAGGCAGCAACTGTTTCAGGTAGCCGAGCAGGAAATCGATATTGAGGCTGCGTTCATGGGCCTCGTCGATGATGATCGTGTCGTATGCCCGCAACAGCGGATCGCTCTGCGTTTCCGCCAGCAGGATGCCATCGGTCATCAGCTTGACCGAGGCACCAGCCGACAATGCATCGTGAAAGCGCACCTGGTAGCCCACGTGCTCGCCGACCGGCGAACCGATCTCCTGCGCAATCCGCTTCGCCGTCGAGGTCGCGGCAATGCGGCGCGGCTGGGTGTGGCCGATCAGCCCGGTCCCGCCCGCGCCCAGGCCGCGGCCCAGCGACAGGCAGATCTTGGGCAGTTGCGTGGTCTTGCCGGAGCCGGTTTCGCCGGCCACGATGACCACCTGATGATCGCGGATCGCGGCGGCGATATCGTCGCGCCGCGACGACACGGGCAAGGCTTCCGGAAAGGTCAGCGGTGGCACGGGATTGGCCGGCCGTGGCGGCATCTCGGCGGCACGCGGGCGGCCTCCGCGCTCAGATAAGGGGCGCGGCCTGGCGGATCGTCCGGAAGATCGCGTCGCGGCAGCGGCCGGCGCGGAGGAAGAAGGTACGGGTCTGCGCCCGGAAGAACGTTGTTCTGACATCGCCCGCGATTATAATCTGCGAATGAACGCACCCGACCAAGCGCCGCCCGACGCGCCCGCCCCTGCTCCTGTTCCACCGTCGCCCTCCACGATCGCCACCGCGACCATGCCGGCCACGGTCTCCACGCCCGAAGGGGTGAGCCCGCAACTGTTCGTCGACTGGCTGCGTACCGTCGCACCGTATATCCACGCCTTCCGTGGCAAGACCTTCGTGATTGGCTTCGGCGGCGAACTGGTCAAGGCCGGCATGCTCAACGCGCTCGTCACCGACGTCGCGCTGCTGCAGGCCATGGGCATGAACCTGGTGCTGGTGCACGGCTCGCGGCCGCAGGTCGAGGAACAGCTGGCGCTACGCAATGTGCAATCGCAGTTCCACGAGGGCATGCGCATCACCGACAATGCCGCGCTGGAATGCGCCAAAGAAGCCTCGGGCGAGCTGCGTCTCGATATCGAAGCCGCCTTCAGCCAGGGCTTGCCGAATACGCCGATGGCCGGCGCGCACGTCTCGGTGGTTTCCGGCAATTTCGTGACGGCGCGGCCGGTGGGCATCGTCGATGGTGTCGACCTGCAGCAGACCGGCCTGGTGCGCAAGATCGACGCTGACTCGATCCGCAACTCGCTCTCGAACAACAAGATCGTGCTGGTTTCTCCGCTGGGCTTCTCGCCGACCGGTCAAGCCTTCAATCTGGCGATGGAAGATGTCGCCACGTCAGTTGCCACGGCACTGAAGGCGGACAAGCTGATCTTCATTTCGGAACTGTCCGGCATCACGGATGCCAGCGGCGCGGTCATGCAGGACCTGTCGCTGCGCACGGCGGCGGAACGCCTGCAGGATCCGAATGTGAAGCCGGAGATGGCGTTCTATCTCGAGTACATGATCCGCGCCAGCAAGGCCGGCGTACCGCGTGCGCACCTGATTCCGTTCGCCCTCGATGGCAGCATCCTGCTCGAACTGTTCCTGCACGATGGCGTGGGCACCATGGTGTCCGATACCGATCTGGAAAGCCTGCGCGAGGCGACGCTCGATGACATCGGCGGTATCCTGCAGCTGATCGAGCCGCTCGAGCAAGACGGCACGCTGGTGCCGCGCAGCCGCCATCTGCTGGAGCGCGACATCGACAATTTCTCGGTGATCGAACACGACGGCGTGATCTTCGGCTGCGCCGCGCTCTACCCCTACCCGCGCGAAGGCCTCGGCGAAATGGCCTGCCTCAGCGTGAGCCCGGAAGCCCAGGGCTCCGGCGATGGCGACCGGATCCTCAAGCGCATCGAACGGCGCGCCCGTGCCGCCGGCCTGGAGCGGCTGTTCGTGCTGACGACGCGTACCGAGCACTGGTTTCTGAAACGCGGCTTCGTGCACGCTTCCGTTGACGATCTGCCGCAGGACAAGCGCAAGCTCTACAACTGGCAGCGCCGCTCGATGGTGCTGATGAAAAAGCTCTGATCCCGCTGTCAGGAGATGCCGTCCGATCGCGCCTCTTGCCGCATGGCCTGCGGGGTTATCCACGGACGACTTGCGACTCTGCGTACAATACGCATTCACCCCACATGCCCAACCTGCCGCCCGCCGGAGCCTCTCCGCGGGCGGCATGTCCAGAAGGAAATACATCATGGCTCGCATGATCCACTGCGTCAAACTGAACAAGGAAGCCGAGGGCCTCGATTTCCCGCCACTGCCCGGCGAACTCGGCAAGAAGATCTGGCAATCGGTCTCCAAGGAAGCCTGGCAGGGCTGGCTCAAGCACCAGACCATGCTGATCAACGAAAACCGCCTGAACATGGCCGATACCCGCGCACGCCAGTACCTGATCAAGCAGACCGAAAAGTACTTCTTCGGCGAAGGTGCGGACAGCGCGGCCGGCTACGTGCCGCCGGCGGAATCGAAAGACGCCTGAGCACCACCACTTCTACCTTCTGATCCGGCGCGATGCGCTCGCCCCTCGACCTCGGTTTTTGCCCCACCCGGCTGGCATGGCTGGCGGAACGTGTCGGCCACGCCATCGAGGCGCAGCGCATACCGGGCGCGGTCATGCTCCTGGCACGCGACGGCGAGATTGCCTTCGAACGCGCCTGGGGCGCACAGCATCCCGCCACCGGCACGCCCATGGCGAGCGACAGCCTGTTCCGCCTGTACTCGATGAGCAAGCCCATCACCTCGGTGGCGGCGATGATGCTCGTGGAACGCGGCGTCTGGTCGCTCGATGAGCCGGTGCATGCCTATGTGCCAGCCTTCGCTGGCCTGCAGGTCGGCGTCGAAGTGCCGGACCCCGGCGCGCCGGATGGCCGCCGGCTGATGCTCGAACCGGCGCGGCGCGACATGACGCTGCATGATCTGCTACGCCATACGGCGGGACTCACTTACGGCATCTTCGAGAAATCACTGGTCAAGGACGCCTATCTCGCTGCCGGCGTGGACAGCCGTCGCCAGACCAACCAGCAATTGCTGGAACGGCTGGCGAAAGTGCCGCTGGCTTATCAGCCCGGCGAGACATGGGAGTACAGCCGTGCCACCGATGTCCTCGGCGCGCTGATCGAACGGGTGACTGGCCGCACGCTGGGTACGTTCCTGCAGGAAGAAATCCTGGCGCCGCTGGGCATGACCGACACGGGTTTCCATGTGCCGGCCAGCCAGCAACATCGCATTGCCGAGCCGTTTGCCAACGATCCGGACAGCGGCGAACCGATCAAGGTCGCCGATGCATGTACGCCACCCACCTTCGAAGCCGGCGGCAGCGGCCTGGTCTCGACGGCCCATGACTATCTGCGCTTCATGCAAATGCTGGCGAATGGCGGCATGCTCGATGGCGTGCGCCTGCTGTCGCCGCACACGGTGCGCTGGATGACGGCGGATCATCTTGGCCCCATCGCGCGCGGCCCGCACTATCTGCCGGGCGACGGCTATGGATTCGGTCTGGGATTCGCCGTGCGGCTGGCAGATGGTGGCGCAGCCGTCAGCGGCAGCGCGGGAGACTACTACTGGTGCGGTCTGGCCGGCACCTATGCCTGGTGCGACCCGGCCCGAAGGCTGATCGGCCTGTGGATGATGCAAGCGCCCGCGCAGCGTCATGCCTACTGGGCGCTTGCCCGGAACATGACCTACGCTGCGCTGCTCGACTGAGGCGCACGCTCAGCCCGATTCCGTCTTCCGGCTTGGTACCCCTTTGACACCTTCTGGCACCCAGCCGGCTCACATGACTGGTCGGCGATGGCAGTCCGCGATGCTGGCAGGAGCGCCACGACCGGAACATGCCTTGCAGGTCAGAAGCGTGTCTGCTCGACGCCGTTTTCCGTGCCGAGCAACAGCACATCGGCACCGCGCGCGGCGAACAGGCCGACCGTCACGACACCGGGAATCTGGTTGACGGCATGCTCGAACGCCACCGGATCCTGCAACTGCAACCCGGCGACATCAAGAATCACATTGCCATTGTCGGTCAGCGCAATGCCACCTTCCTTGTTCATGCGCAGGCGCGGCTGTCCGCCGAGCGCCGCTAGCGCACGCGCCACGGCGGCACGCCCCATCGGGATCACTTCCACCGGCAGCGGGAATGCGCCAAGCACCGGCACCCGCTTGCTGCCATCGGCAATGCACACAAAGGTCGTCGCCACCGACGCGACGATCTTCTCGCGCGTCAGCGCGCCGCCGCCACCCTTGATCATGTGGCCCTGAGCGTTGATCTCGTCGGCGCCATCGACATACACGGGAATGACATCGACATCGTTGAGATCGAGCACCTCGAAGCCGTGCGATTGCAAACGCCGCGTCGAGGCCTCGGAACTGGAGACCGCGCCAGCGAAACGGCCGCGCTCGGCGGCGATGGCGTCGATGAACAGGTTAGCCGTCGAACCCGTTCCCACGCCGAGCACCGCACCGGCCTCCACATGCTTGAGCACGTAGTCCGCGGCGGACTGTGCCACCAGCCCCTTCAGTTCATCCTGTGTCATGGTCGTGCGCCCTGCTGGTCGAAAACATCATAGTGTACCGGATCAGCCTGCATTCCCGCGCTCCGCCTTGAGTACAATGGGACCTATCCCTTCGTGCCTACCTCTGTGGAATGCCATGAACCAGCTCGAGCAACTGAAGCAATTCACGACCGTTGTCGCCGACACCGGCGACTTCCAGACCATGCGGCAATACACGCCGCGCGACGCGACGACCAATCCTTCGCTGATCTTCAAGGCCGTGCAGAAGGACGAGTACCGTCCGCTGCTGGAACAGGCGGTGCGCGACCAGCGCGACGGTTCGGTCGATGCCGTGGTCGATGCCCTGCTAATTGCCTTTGGCCAGGAGATTCTCAAGATCGTGCCGGGCCGTGTCTCGACCGAAGTCGATGCGCGCCTGTCCTTTGATACTGATGCGACGATCGCCAAGGCGCGCCACCTGATCGACCTGTACGAACGCCGTGGTGTGCCGCGCGAACGCATCCTGATCAAGATCGCCTCCACCTGGGAAGGCATCCGCGCCGCCGAGGTGCTGCAGAAGGATGGCATCCGCTGCAATATGACGCTGCTGTTCTCGTTAATCCAGGCCGTGGCCTGTGCCGAAGCCGGGGTGCAGCTGATCTCGCCGTTCGTCGGCCGCATCTACGACTGGTACAAGAAGCACGCGGGCAGCGCGTGGGACGAGGTCAAGAACGGCGGTGCCAACGACCCGGGCGTACAGTCGGTGCGCACCATCTACACCTACTACAAGAAGTTCGGCTATGCCACCGAGGTGATGGGTGCGAGCTTCCGCAATACCTCGCAAATCTGCGAGCTGGCAGGCTGCGACCTGCTGACCATCAGCCCGGAGCTGCTGCAGGCGCTGCATGCCAGCGATGCCCCGCTGGAGCGCAAGCTGTCGCAGGCCACGGGCGATGCGGCCAATGTCGTGCGGCTCGACACCAGCGAACCGGCTTTCCGCTGGCAACTGAACGAAGACGCCATGGCTACCGAAAAACTGGCGGAAGGGATCCGCCTGTTCGCCGCGGATGCCATCAAGCTGGAAACGCTGATCGGTGCGCTGCGTACGGCCTGATGGCAACGGATGACAGGCTGGGCGACATGCTGGAGTCCGAGCATGACCGGACCAGTAGCAAGGGTTGCCTGTCACGGCGACCGGCGTACACTGGCAACGATCGCCGCGAAGCTGGCCGCAAACACGTACGTTGAGGGTTACAGGGCCAGCAGGCGGGGCAGGCACTCGCCCGCTGGTGCCTGCAGAACGGCATCGGCCGTCGCATCGAGCGCGCTGGGCTGGGAATTCACGACAATGACCCTGGCACCTGCCGCCTTTGCCCGCCCTGGCAAGCCTGCCGCCGGATAGACCAGACCCGAGGTGCCGACCACGAGGCACACATCCGCCGTTTCGGCAGCATGCTGGGCACGATACAGCGCCACGCGTGGCAGGTCCTCTCCAAACCACACCACCGCCGGCCGCAGCAGCGCGCCGCAAGCGGTGCATGAAGGTGGATGCGTGACATCCGAGCGATGCGCTTCGCAACGCCCGCACCCATGGAGCCAGCTGTTGCGAAATAGGTTGCCGTGCAATTCGATCACATGCTCGCTGCCGGCCTGCTGATGCAGGCCATCGACATTCTGCGTGACGAGCGTCACCTTGTCCGGACGGGCTGCCGCCCATTGGGCGATGGCCAGATGCGCCGGATTAGGCGCTACTGCACGCACCATATCGCGCCGCATTTCATACCAGTCCCACACCAGCCCCGGATGGTCACGGTACGCAGCCTCGGTTGCCAGGTCTTCCGGATTAAAGCGCGCCCACAAGCCCGTCAAGGCATCGCGAAAGGTTGGCACGCCGGATTCGGCCGAGACACCCGCTCCCGTGAGAATGAGCATATGCCGCGCGGCCTGGAGCCATTGGCGGGCAAGCGATTCGGTCGAGGCATCCATCAAGGTCGGGAGGATGGGCGAGTGGAAAGGAACGGCAAATAGCGCGGATGTACTATACCGGCCGCTACGGCCGGGGAAGATCAGAGATGGAGCCACCCGGAGAGACTGGTAGCCCTCTCAAGCCGATCAAATGCCGCGCTGGCGCACCGCCTCATACAGGCACACGCCGCTAGCCACCGAGACGTTCAGGCTCTCGACACCACCGGCCATGGGAATGCGCACCAGCGCATCACACGTATCGCGCGTGAGGCGGCGCATGCCCTCGCCTTCCGCACCCATGACGAGTGCCATCGGGCCTTTCAGGTCGGCCTGGTAGATCGACTTGTCTGCCTCATCAGCTGTGCCGATCACCCACACGCCACGCTCCTGCAGTTCACGCAGCGTGCGCGCCAGATTGGTGACGGTAATGTAGGGTACCGTTTCCGCTGCACCGCTGGCGACCTTGGCTACCGTGGCATTGATACCCACGCTGCGGTCCTTGGGCGCGATGACGGCATGCGCGCCGGCGCCGTCTGCCACGCGCAGGCAAGCACCAAGGTTATGCGGATCGGTTACGCCATCCAGCACCAGCAGCAGCGGCGGGCCATCGATGGCATCCAGCAGCTCATCGAGCGTGCGGGCCAGCGACACATGCTCGGCCTTGGCGACCACGCCTTGGTGGCGGTCGGTGCCGCACAGGCCGTTGAGGCGCGCGACATCGGCGGGAATCAGGCGCACACCGGCGGCTTCCACTGCCTTGATGAAATCCTGCATGCGCCGGTCCTTGCGACTGGCTTCGACGTAGATTTCGGAGATTGAGGCAGCGTCTTGACGCAGCCTCGCGGTCACGGCATGAAAGCCGACGAGAAGTTTGGATTTCGACATGTCGTATTGTACCTCGCGGGCCTGGCCGCCTTGGATGCAATTGTCTGCCCAACACATGGGCACGACACATTCACTCAAGATGGATGACGGCAAACAGTTACCGATGCCTCATCAGCACTCAATGGCCCCAATGACTTACCCGCCCCAGCAGGGACGTGGTTGTTCAACGTCCCTTGCGCGCCTGGGTACCACGTCCGACATTCCCGCGTGTTGCCTTGCCGGTGCTGCGAGCCTTCGCCGCTGGCTTGGCTTTCGCCCCGCCTGCGACGCCTGCGCTCTTGGTCGAAGCCCCCTTGGTGCTACCTTTTGCGCTACCTTTGGCTGACCGTTTTTCCGCATAGTGCACGCCTTTTGTAGATACCCCCGGCACAACATCCTGCTCGGCATCATGCTGCGGCCGGCCGCCCAGCAAAGCGGCAAGCTGACGCGGCTTTTTGTGGGAGGCAGACACAGGCATCGACGCAGCCTCAGGAACCTCTCGCGCCGGCTTGGCGGAGACCGGAGCAGGCGCCCCACTGCCCTTGCCGGTGGGGCGTAACGACACTTCAGGTACCAGGCGGAAATCCATCTTGCGGGCATCGAGATCGACGCGCAGCAGTTGCACACGCACCCGGTCGGTCAGGCGGAAGCGAATGCCGGTACGCTCGCCACGCAGCTCGTTGCGAGCTTCGTCATACTGGAAATAATCCGTGCCCAGCTCGGTCACATGAACGAGTCCCTCGACATACAGTTCGTCGAGCTGCACGAAGATGCCGAACGAGGTCACGGCGCTGACTGTGCCCGCATATTCGTTACCGAGCTTGTCACGCATGAAGTAGCACTTGAGCCACGACTCGACATCGCGCGAGGCTTCATCGGCGCGCCGCTCGTTGGCCGAGCAGTGCAGGCCGAGTTCTTCCCAGATACCTTCCTGCTTCTTGGCCGGCATGCGTCCCGCGGAACGTGCTGCCGCCTCATTGGCAGCATGCAGTTTGCGTGCCTTCGGCGAAATGGCCGTGTTGAGCGTCACATCGGCATTGAACACCGGCACATATTTCTTGCCGTGCAGCGCCGCTTTGATAGCACGATGGATCAGCAAGTCGGGATACCGGCGGATCGGGCTGGTGAAGTGCGCATAGGCTTCATACGACAAGCCGAAGTGACCGATATTGTCTGGACTGTAAACCGCTTGCTGCATGGAGCGCAGCATCATGGTCTGCAGCAGTTCGGCATCGGGCCGCGGCTTGATGCGATTCATCAGCTCGGCGTAGTCTGCTGCTTGCGGAGCATTGCCGCCGCCGAGCGTGAGACCGACAGTCTTCAGGAAGGCTCGCAGGTTCTCGAGCTTCTCCTCGGTCGGCCCCGCGTGGATGCGATAGAGCGCTGGCTGCTTGTGACGCATGAGCAAATCGGCCGCACAGACGTTGGCGGTCAGCATGCATTCCTCGATCAGCCGGTGCGCATCGTTACGCGTGCGCGGCAGGATCTGTTCGATCTTGCCTTGGGCATTACAGACGATATAGGTCTCGGTGGTATCGAAGTCGATCGCACCACGCCCATGCCGTGCCTTGAGCAGGACCTGGAACAGTTCGTACAGATTCTGCAGGTGCGGCACCAGTGTCTCGAGGCGTGCGGCTTCCGGTCCCTTGGTATTCGACAGAACGGCCCATACCTCGTTATAGGTCAGCCGTGCAGCAGAGTGCATCACCGCAGGATAGAATTGGTAGGCCTTGATCTCGCCTTTGGCGGTCACGATGGCATCGCACACCATGCAGAGGCGATCGACACCTGGATTGAGCGAGCACAAACCGTTCGAAAGTTTCTCCGGCAACATCGGAATCACGCGCCGTGGGAAATAAACGGAGGTGGCCCGGTCCAACGCGTCGCGATCGAGCGCACTGCCAGTCTGCACATAGTGCGAAACATCAGCAATCGCCACGATCAGCCGGTATGCCTTGGTACGGCCGATCTTCACCGGTTCGCAATAGACTGCATCATCGAAATCGCGCGAGTCTTCACCGTCGATGGTGACGAGTGGTACGTCGCGCAGGTCGATGCGTTGCTTCAGGTCCGCCTCGCGCACTTCATTGGGCAAGGCGTCGGCTTCCTCCAAGGCAGCGGGACTGAACAGGTGCGGCACACCGTACTTGCGCACAGCAATTTCGATTTCCATGCCGGGGTCATCGATCTCGCCGAGCACTTCGATCACACGTCCAACCGGTTGCACATAGCGGTCGGGGTATTCGATGATCTCGACGCTGACGATCTGCCCGACCTTGGCCTTGCCCTGCGACTTCGGCGGGATGAGAATGTCCTGGCTAATGCGCTTGTCTTCGGGCGCGACCACCAGCACACCATTCTCATTGAGCAGGCGGCCGATGACGATCTTGTTGGCGCGCGCGACCACCTCGACAATCTGGCCCTCCGAGCGACCACGCCGGTCCAGGCCCGTAACTCGCACCTGCACACGATCGTTGTGCATGACTTTCTGCATCTCGCGCTCGGAGAGGAAGATATCGCCCTCGCCGTCTTCACGGATCACAAAGCCGAATCCGTCACGGTGTCCCTGGACGCGGCCCTCGATGAAATTGGGCTGATGCGTCAGCTCGAACAAGCCTTTACGGTTCAACTCGATCTGGCCATCCCGCTCCATTGCGCCGAGGCGCTTGAGAAATCCATCGTGCTCCTTGCGGGTCACGGCTAGGGCCTTGGCGATGTCATTCGCGGCCAGCGGCGTACCTGACGTGCGCAGCACGCCGAGGATTTCTTCACGGCTCGGGATGGGATATGTGTTTTGACTCAATTTTTTCTTCTAAACGTTTGACAAGTATTCCGGATTCGCTATAATCACGGCTTCAGGTTTCACACCTAGCCCAGGTGGCGGAATTGGTAGACGCACTAGGTTCAGGTCCTAGCGGTGGCAACACTGTGGAGGTTCGAGTCCTCTCCTGGGCACCAAGA
>DATLHT010000364.1:0-12650 GCA_035539795.1 Burkholderiaceae bacterium | reverse complement strand
CTGATCACCGGCCTGTTCATCATCATCGAGGATTCCATTGCCGTCGGCGACAGCATCGACGTCGGCTCGCACGCCGGTACCGTCGAAGCCCTGACGATCCGCACCGTGCGCCTGCGCGACCTGTCGGGCGCCACGCACGTGATTCCATTCAGCGCCATCAAGACCATCAAAAACATGTCGCGCGGCTATGGCTACGCCGTGTTCAACGTGAGCGTGGCCTACGACACCGACATCAACCTGGCCATCGACGCCATCCGCCAGGTCGGTGCGCAGATGCAGGCGGACTACCGCTACCAGCTCGCCATCCTCGAACCCATCGAAGTGCTGGGCCTCGACCGCTTCGAAGCGAGCGGCATCGTGATCCTGGCGCGGATCAAGACACAGGCGAGTGCCACCTTCAGCGTCACGCGGGCATTCAACCTGCTGCTGAAGCAGCGCTTCGATGCAGTGGGGATCGAGATGCCGTTCCCGCAGATGACGGTGCATCAAGCGCTACAAAAAACTGCGAGTCAGGAGGCGCCCCAGAGTTCCGACTCCACCTCGGTGCCTGCATCGCCCGCTACAAAAGGTCCGCCGTAAATACAGTCACCAGGCTATCCATCTTCCTTGACAGGGTTACGTTTGAAACGGGGCGCTCGCATTTACATATGCACCTGCCCGCTACCGTCCCCGCATGCCAAGACCAGCAGCAAGCTGGCGACTCCCCTCCCTGCTCCGACAACTTGGTTGTTTCCCCTGGGAGTGATGAAAATTGTAAATCCCGCTAGCGCAAATCTCTAGCATGCGAAGCGGCGCAAACCTGAAGTGCAAATCTCGGGGGATATCGCGCCCTTTCCCGGATATTCGAATGAACACGCAATACTCTTCACATAATTTACGCGCCTTCGGCCGTAAACCTGAATACCTCTTCACAGCGCAGGAAAAAGAGCAGCTGCTCACGGATGCTGCAAGTCCTGCGTATTGCGCGCGGACGCGCGCGTTATTGGACGAGATACTGAACAGCGTCCCGTCGACAAAACTATGCAAACAGGATCGTTTTGGAAACACAGCATTGCATTATTTTGCCAAGAACCGACGCAAGACGCTCCTTGCCGCGCTGGCCGACCGCTTGCCACCCGAGGCAATTGCCATCCGTAATCATGAAGGACAAACGCCGCTTGATCTCGTGCCGGCACACCATGATGTCGAGCGCGCCTTCCTGAAGGAGTTGCGCGACGTTCACGAACTGCTGGAGCTGCTGACGCACACCAGTCGGCCGAGCAACGGCAAGACGTCGGTCAGTCTCTCCCCTGCTTTGTGGGATCGCTGCACGCCGCTCAAATCCCCAGCCCACAATTCGGCCCAGACACTTTCCCGCTCAATCTCCAACCCGCCTGCGACGCCTGCGTATGAACTCAGCCCCGGCACACGCGTGCGCATTACGCTCACGCCAGAAGGACTGCATGCTGAGATCGGCAACGATAGCCTCCGGCTAGATGAAAAATATCGAGCCGATCTGCTCGCGAATTTGACCAGCCTGACCGCATCGCCGGGCAAGTTACTGTGCACACCGCAACGGCCGGCCAGCCATGCGTTGCCGCACGGCGCCCCGCTGCATCCTACATCTGCAGTCCCCAAAGCTTCAGGACGTTCCTCGGCACGCAGGAAACTGGATTTTCAAGCAAAGGTATCGACCAAACCCTCATGAGAGGAGATTCGCACCGATTGAGTATCGTTGCCGGCAATGGGCAATCCCGGCGCGTCTCCACGCACGGTGGAGCGCGATGGCGTGCGCGCTGCCTCCGACCCTGCCGGGTTGGAGGTCTGACCAAACTCCCCCGTCCCCACAAACCCGCCAGCCAGCTCCATGCCGGCACTCTCCATCGCCTCGCGCAAGCGTGGCATGGCGGCTTCGATGAGGTCGCGCGTCAGCGGCTGGGCGCACAGGAAGCTGGCTTCCACGCGGCGTTCTTCCATCTTGACGGTGACATGCACCGGGCCGAGTTCCGCAGGATTGAGCTGCAGCTCGGCCGTGCCCTGGCCACGCGTCTGCATCCAGCGCAGGTGGTGGTGCAACTGGTAAGGCAAGGCCGCCTCGTCGAGAATCTGGACCGCGCCGGGATACTGCAAGGCATCGGCGGCAGGTGCAGGAGTCGTGGCAATGGGGCTGGACGCAGCGGTCACACTCGGCGTGATTGCTGCCGGTGCGCTCCCCGGCACACCGCCTGCTGCGTCACCGGCAACGGCTGCGACGCCGCGCGCCGTTTCTGCCGGTGCGGACATGGCATCGCCCTGCGGGGAAGCGGGACGGGCGGCAACAGGAAGATTCTGCGACGCCGTCGCAGCCGGCTGTTGGCGACCACCTTGGCGAGCGGCCGCAGGTTGCTGGAGCACACCGGTCAACTGCGCAAACGCCTCCCCGCCCTCGTCGGACAGCGTGCCATTCGCATCCAGCGATTCCGCCAAGGCAGCGCTACGTACCTTGCCACCAATTGGTTCCTGAATCGCGCGCCCCGCCATCGCCCCCTGTGCCGCCAGCACGCTGGCATCCAGCGTAAGGGCTGGCCGGGCCGGAGTATTGACTTCACCATTGAAGAGTTCGCCCGTGCTCGCCGGCAAGCCAGCCGCCATGCGGCGCGCCTGTTCCAGGGTATCGATCCATGTGGACGCATCAGTGGTTGCCACTGCGCCTTGCAGGTTTGATCCATTGCCTGCAGCAGGTACGACTGCGGCGCTCACTGCCTCGGTAACGGCCGGCATGTCGACCGCCACGGCGACGTCGCCCGGTATCGTCACAGGCACTGCCAAGGGTTGCACGACCAGTGCAGGCTCAAGGATTGTCGTCGGCGCATCGCCAGGAACGGACGGATCGGCATCGACTGCCGCGTCACCTGCTGCCCCTTCCGTCACGCCGGCCTGCAATGGATCGACAGCTGCCACGCCTGACTTCGGCGAATCATCGCCTGCGATACCCGTCGCGGCACCCGACCCGGCATCGCGCCGCGTCTGCGCCTGTTCCAGTTGCGCATTGAAGGCCCCCCCGGGCAGGCGGGTGTCTGTAGTGTCGGCCGGCTGTGCAGCGGCGCTGGCCGGCTTGCCGCGCGCGGGTGCGACGGATGGAAGAACGGGAGACAAAGGCGCTGCTGTGGTCTGCATACTCAATGATCGGCTTCGGAAGACGCTGTGGAAGAAGCGGCCGTGGCCGTCTTGGCGGTATTGGAGGCATGGGCTGCACGATGCAGCTTCGTGGCGTGTTCGTCGTTCTCGCGCTGTTCGCGGCGTTGCTGCTGAACGCGCTGGGCGGCCTGATGGCGCGCCTTGAGCACGTCGAGCGACTGCTCGTAGCGCTGGCGCTCGAGCCAGGCAGCACGGGTATCGGCCAGACGGCGGTCGAGCGCCTGCACGGTGCCGCGCTGCTGCTGCTCGGCCAGCCCGAGCCGGTCGATGAAGGCGGCATGGTTACGCAGTCGCGCCACATCTACGCCGGCACCGCCCGATGCCTGCAATTGCGCACGATAGTTGTTGCGGTAGGTGGCCAGTGTCGCCAGTTGCTGGTCGGCTGCTTCACGATGATGCTGCAGGCGCCCGACTTCGCGCGAGGCCTGTTCGGTTTTCTCGCGGGCAAGCTGCAGCACGGTTTCGAGCCGGAAAGGACGTTTCGACTGGGTCATGTGGGCTCCTTGCGGAAGAGCTGTGCGGAAATCATGATGGGTTTCAACTGTCGAGCACCGCCACCAGGCGGATCAGGCTGTCGGCGCGCGCCTCGGCTTCGAACATGCCCTGTTGCAGAAAGGCTTCGATCAGCGGGTAGCGGGCAATGGCCGCGTCGGTCAGCGGATCGCTACCGCGCGCATATGCCCCCACGGCAATCAGGTCGCGGTTGTGCTGGTAGCGTGCATACAGCTGTTTGAAACGGCGCGCCTGCTCCAGTGTGTCCTGCGGCACGACAGCGGACATCACGCGGCTGATCGAGGCTTCGATGTCGATGGCCGGGTAGTGTCCCTGCTCCGCCAGCGCACGCGACAGCACGATATGCCCGTCGAGAATGGCGCGCGCGGCGTCGGCAATCGGATCCTGTTGATCGTCGCCCTCGGTGAGCACGGTGTAGAACGCCGTGATCGAACCGCCGCCATCGGCCGTGCCATTGCCAGCCCGCTCCACCAGCGCCGGCAGCTTGGCAAAGGCGGAGGGTGGATACCCTTTGGTGGCCGGCGGCTCGCCGATGGCCAGGGCGATCTCGCGCTGGGCCATGGCATAGCGCGTAAGCGAATCGACGATCAGCAGCACATTCAGGCCCTGGTCGCGGAAGTATTCGGCGATGCTGTGCGCGTAGGCCGCGCCCTGCAGGCGCATCAGCGGCGAGGTATCGGCTGGCGCCGCCACCACGGCGGAACGCTGCAGGCCAGCCTCGCCGAGAATCTGGTCGATGAATTCCTTGACCTCGCGGCCGCGTTCGCCGATCAGGCCGACCACTACCACGTCGGCGTGCGTATAGCGCGCCATCATGCCGAGCAGCACGCTCTTGCCGACACCGCTGCCGGCAAACAGACCAAGGCGCTGGCCCCGTCCCACAGTCAGCAAACCATTGATGGCCCGTACCCCGACATCGAGCACGGTATCGATCGGCTGGCGCTGCAACGGATTGAGCGGCGCCGGAGTCAGCACGCCCCAGTCGAGCGCCTCGGGTTCGCCCAGCGGCCCCTTGCCGTCCAGCGGCGCGCCGTTGGCATCGACCACGCGGCCCAGCAGGCGCGGGCCGACCGGCAGGAACTTGGCATGGCGCGCACCGGGATCGGCATCGAGCGGCACGCGCTGGGCTTGCGCCGGCAGCACGCGCGCACCTGGCACGAGGCCATGCATATCGGTCTGCGGCATGAGGAACAGGCGTTCATCCGCAAAGCCCACGACTTCGGCCAGTACCTCGCGACCGCCCGGTGCCAGCACGCGGCAGGCGCTACCCAGCGGCAGGCGCAGGCCGGCGGCTTCCATCACGAGACCGGACACCCGCGTCAGGCGGCCCGATACCACGGCAGGCTGGGCCATGGCCGCCCGCCTTGCCTGCGTGGCAAGATGCGCCTGCCAGCCCTGCACATGCGGGTTGATGCCTGTCGTCGGGTTCGGAGCAGCAGCGGTTTCCATCACGCGGCCGCCCATGGCACCGCGCGTTCGAGCGCGCGGTTCAGTTCCTGCCAGCGCGTTTCCAACCGCGCATCGATATTGCCGTGCCGCGTCTGCACCACACAGCCGCCGCGCGTGACGGCCGCATCGGCAAATAGCGTCCAGCCAGCCAGTTCGCAGTCTGCGCCGAGATGCTCGCGCACCAACGCCACATCGTCCGGATGCAGGCGCAGGGTGGCCGGCCGCTGAGCCTCGGAAGTCTCGCGCAGCAGTTCACCAACCACCGGCAGCAGGCGTTCCGGCTGCACGGTCAGGGTCTCGCGCACCAGCGCCTGGCTGAACTGCAGGGCAAGGTCGAGCACACTGTCGGCCATTGCCGCATCCACCGTCTCGAAGGCTTCGCGCCAGCCTGCGGCCAGCATCTGCAAGGCTGCAGTCGCAGCCGCAATCTGCTCCGCGCCAACCGCACGGCCCGCCGCCAGTCCTTCGGCATGGCCGCTTGCATAGCCGGCCTCGTAGCCAGCCTCGCGAGCAGCGTGCTCGGCGGCCTGTCGTGCCTCCTCGCGGATCTGCGCACGCGCCTGGGCAGCGGCCAGCACAGCCTCGGGATCGGGCATGGGCGCCGCAGGCGGCGCTTCCGGCAATGCGACACCAAACGCCGACGGCTCCCAGCGCTGATACGCCGTGAGTGCCTCGCGCCGGATAATAGGCTTAGACAAAGGCATCCTCCGCCTTGCGGCCGATCACGATCTCGCCATCGTCTGCCATGCGGCGGGCAATCTGCAGGATTTCCTTCTGCTGCGTCTCGACATCGGTGACGCGCACCGGGCCGCGTACCTCCAGCTCCTCGCGCAGCGCTTCGGCGGCGCGCATCGACATGTTGGCGAACACGCGGTCGCGGAATTCCTGGCGCGCACCCTTGAGCGCGACCACCAGCATGTCGTCCTGCACCTCGCGCAGCAGCGACTGCAGGCTGCGGTCGTCCAGGTCCATGAGGTTGTCGAACACGAACATCTCGTCGACGATGGCATCGGCCAGGTCCGGATCGCGTGCACGCACGCCCTCAATCACCGTGCTTTCGTAGGCGCTGCTCATGTGGTTGAGGATTTCCGCCGCCGTGCGCACACCACCCATCGCGCTCTTCTTCAGATGGTCGTTGCCGGACAGCAGCTTGGTCAACACATCATTGAGTTCGCGCAGCGCGGCGGGCTGCACGCCATCGAGCGTGGCAATACGCAGGATCACGTCATTACGCAGGCGTTCGGTGAAGCCGGAGAGGATGTCGGAGGCCTGGTCGCGGTCGAGGTGCACGAGAATGGTGGCGATGATCTGCGGATGCTCGTTGCGGATCAGTTCCGTCACCGAACTGGCATCCATCCATTTGAGGCCTTCGATGCCGCTCGTGTCACCGCCATTGAGAATGCGGTCGATGATGCCAGCGGCACGGTCCTCGCCGAGCGCCTTGCGGAACACTGCGCGGATGTAGTCGTTGGAATCGACATCGAGCGCGATCTGGCCGTCGGCCTCGACATAGAACGTGTCGATGATCTCGACCATCTGTTCGCGCGTCACGGTCTTGAGGCTGGCCATGGTCGCGCCGATCTTCTGTACCTCGCGCGGTCCCAGGTACTTGAGCACCTGCGCCGCCTCGTCCTCGCCCAGCGTCATCAACAGGATGGCGCTGCGCTGCAATCCATCAGCGCTCATCGGTATTCACCCATTCACGGACAATGTTGGCGACCAGGCGCGGATTCTCACGCGCCACCTTGCGCACCATCTCGAGCTGCGCGTCGAACGCGGCGCGCGTTGCTTCGGACTGGGCATGCCGTTGGTCCTCGACGATCGGCGTGACGGGCGTTACGCCCGGCTCGGTCTCGTCCGGCAGCATCGGCGTGTCTTCGCGGATATTGATCTGCTGGCCGGGTTGCTCGGCTTCTGTACGACGGCTGGCACGTCGCATCAATGGCCGGATCACCCAGAAAACCACCGCCAGCACAGCCAGCAACAGCGCGCCATACTTGGCCGCCAGCGAGGCGTACTGAATCGTTTCCGGCTGTTTCCACACTGGCAGCACTTCCACCGGCTCCGGCACCGGCTCGTTGAAGCGGCTGTTTACCACGTTCACCGAGTCGCCACGTTCTGCGTTGAAGCCCACGGCGTCCTTGACCAGCGTTGTCAGCTTCGCCATTTCCGCATCGCTGAGCGCCTGCTGCTGGATCGCGCCATTTGCCCCGGCCGGCATCTTGCGGTAGTTCACCACCACCGCGACCGACAGGCGGCGCACCGCGCCCATGTTCTGGCGGGTATGGCGTACCGTCTTGTCGACCTCATAGTTGACGGTCGCATCCTTGCGGCCGCTTTCGCCGGTGCGCTGGCCGTTCACGAGGGCGTTGGCGGCAGCCACGGTAGAGCCGGGCTGGCCGGCGGCCGGCGTTCCCGGGGCAGCCGGGGCGGGTGCGGTAGCCTGTACCTGCGCCGGCGGAGGCGCCTGGTTCGACAGCGCGCCCGGCACACCGCCGATGCTGTCCGCTTTGGCGTTGCGCGTTTCGCTGGTGGTCTGGCTGCGGATCGCAGCCTGGTTTTCGTTCTGGTTCGGACGGTAGCTTTCCGCCATCTGCTCGGTATCGGCCAGGTCGATGTCGGCCGTCACCTGCGCATGCACGTTGTCGTCGCCGACGATGGGCTTGAGGATGGCATGGATGCGGTCGATATAGCCCTGCTCTACTTCGCGCGAATACTCGAGCTGCCGGCCGTCAAGCCCTGCCTTCTCCTGGAATACGGCGGACAGCAAGCGTCCGGCCTGATCGACCACCGTCACGCTCTTGATCGGCAGGTTCGGCACGCTGCTGGCGACCATGTGGCCGATGGCCTGGACCTGCGAGGGGTCGAGCACCCGGCCCGGATACAGCGTCAGCACCACCGAGGCGCTGGGCTTGGGCTGCTCGCGCACGAACACCGAGGGACGCGACAGCGCCAGGTGCACGCGTGCGGCCTGCACCTCCGACATCGACTGGATGCTGCGCGCCAGTTCGCCCTCCAGCCCACGCTGGTAATTCACCTGTTCCGCGAACTGGCTGGTGCCGAACTTCTGGTTCTCCATCAGCTCGAAGCCCACCAGTCCACCCTTGGGCAGACCCTGCGCGGCCAGCTTGAGGCGTGTGTCGTGCACGCGGTCCCCGGGCACCAGGATGGCACTGCCGCCGTCGGCGAAGCGGTGCGGTACGTTCATCTGCTGCAAGGCGGCGAGGATTGCACCGCCATCGCGGTCAGATACATTGCTGTACAGCACACGGTAATCAGGTGTGCGGTTATACAACGAGATCAGCACCGCAATCGCCACGGCAGCGACAATCGCCGCCAATACCAGCAGCCGCGGGCGTACGCTCGAAAACGCCGCGGGCATGGGGAGGTTGCGCCATCTGTCGGCAACCGCCACCGGTTCGGCTGTCTGGGCCATCGTCAATCCATTCTCCTGATCAGGCTGGCGCGTCCGCCGGCCTGCTTGCTCACTACGCTTCTTTCCACACCACTTGCCTTTCAATCCGGGTGGCCGCGCGGACAGCTGCTCGACTGTCCACCGGACCACATGGGCCGCAACACTTCTCGGGGAAAAAGACCTTCTGCCGCCAGTACCTGATTATCAGGATGCAGACAAGCGTCAATCAGGAGAAAAGACGGCCTTTTAGGCGCTTATTTGACGGCATGCAAGGACCAGCGCGCTGGTACCTTGACGGCACGCGTACCACTGGGCGTACTGTGCCCGGGCCTGCCAGGAGAATACCGATGGAAACCACTGCCCTGTCCACCCTTTCGACCGCCCTGCAGGCGGCGCGCGACGCGACGGGTGCCACGACGGCGTCGCCCGTTTCGCAAGCCGCCCGCCGCGCCATGGGGGCGGGCGACGATGCGCCGGTCAGCGTCGATTTCGGCAGCATGCTCAAGGCCTCGCTCGACAAGGTCGACGCCCTGCAGAAGCACGGCGAACGCCAGGCGGTGGATTTCGAACTGGGGAACGGCGTGGAGCTGCACGAGGCCATGCTGGCCATGCAGAAGGGCGGCATCGCTTTCCAGACCACGGTGCAGGTGCGCAACCGCCTGGTCTCGGCGTATCACGACATCATGAATATGTCAGTCTGACCCCGGCCGCGAGATCGCGGGCGGCCATCGCCCGATATCTGGCCGAGCTGCGGCGTCGGGCTGCACCGCACTGCCGGCAGAGGGCCGGCCTCATCTCTTTCGCAACCATGGCCGGCGGCCTTGCACTGCCGGCATCACACGCATCGGTCCGGCCATATGACCGGACCGCGTGCTGCATTACTTTTCAGAAACGCGCCATGCGCCCATATGCCTGATGCGCCTGGCTGCCGCGCCGGGCGTCGGCGATCTGGTGCTGCAAGGCATCCATCATCGGCTGCGCGATACTACGCACATAGGCGTCGCTGCGCAGGATCTGCGTCAGCAGCACGGTCTTGCGCTCGCGCTGGCACGGTTCCAGTGGCACGCTGGTGTCCTCCACACGCAACCGCGCCACCAGGACGGCACATTCGCGCTCGAGCGCGGTCACCATATCCCAGTCACCGGCTTGCGCGGCCTCTTCCATTTCCGCGGCGTGCAGCGCGATCTGTTCATACATGTCGAGCATGCGGTTGTGATGATGGCTGGAGCCCATATTTCCGTTCCTCCCCTCAAACCTCAGCCGTCGCAGCAGTAGCAGATGCAACCGGCACCGCCGGGCGAGCAATCTCGCTCCAGGCGCTTTGCAGCAATGCCAGCAAGCCATCGATTGCTTCAATACGGCGGGCATCGTTGTGCAGGTTGGCAGCGATCAGTTCTGCTTCCATGTAGGCATACAGGGCATCGAGATTGGCAGCGACCTCGCCGCCACGTGCCAGATCGAGGCTGCCGCGCAACCCCTCGCCGACAATGGTCATGGCGCGCGTGATGGCGCGACCCTTCTCCGCCAGATCGTGCCGTTCGATCCCATGGCGTGCGATCGCCAGCGCCGAACGTGCGCCGTCGAACAGCATCTGGATCAACTGGTGCGGGCTAGCGCCCATGGTCGAGGTTTCCAGCCCCACTTTTGCGTAAGCGCCCATGGCGCGTTGTGCCGCTAACATGTCATTCCTCAGCTGTTCGAGGTGGATTTAGCCAGGGCCGCCAGCTGCTGGGTCAGAAAGCTGCTGGTGGCGTTCATATTGCTGATGAGCGAGTCGAGCGCCTGGAACTGCGCCATGTAGCGCGCCTCGCGCTGGGTCAACCGCTGCTCGACATTGGCGATATCGCGGTCGTAACCCTTGATGGTGTTGTTGATGGCATCGGTGCGGCTGGCCACCATGCCTTCCTTGGAAAGCAAGTCGTCGATCATGCCCTTCAGCGTCGGCGCATAGCCGCGCGTGATCGTAACCGTGCCGCGATCGCCGAGATTACCCCCTGGCACTGTCACGATCAGACCATCGATGACCGAGCCGGATTTGCCGATAAGCGTCTGGCCGTTGCCAGTCGCCGGCTCGCCATTGATCGTGCCGGCCATATCGATACCGTCCGTCGCCACCGGTGCCGGGCCGAGCAACGGATTCGCGCTGGCCTCGGTGACGCTGACCTTGGAAGCCGAACCGTAACGGTTGGACGTCAGCTGCAGCACACCGCCGGCATCCATGGACACGCTCACGGTAGCACCGGCGCTGCGCAGCGCTTTGGCCCCATTGATCTGGCTTTGCAGCAAAGCCACCAGGCCGGCATTGGTGTATGTGCCAGGCGGGAGCGTAATATCGGCGCTCACGCCATCGACGCGAATGGTGAAGACATCGTTATCGCCGGCCGTGATGGTCAGCGGCGCAGGCACGGTGCCAGCCAGCTTGCCCTGCGTAGCAAGCTGCGTGACATTCACCGCGTAGGTACCGGCCTGGGTCTTGGCGCCGATCGTGCTGGCGCTCACCAGGCTGTCCGTGCTCTTGCCCACTTCGGCGAACAGGCGCATGACATCATCCGGCGCACTGGCGATCTTGGCAGTAAGCTTGGCGTCGTCGAGCAAAAGCGTGCCATCTGCCTGGGTGCGAATGCCGAGGTCAGCCAGCGACTGGACTTCGCCATCGCCAACGGTCTGCGACAGGGCACGGTACATCTGCGAGCGCAGCACCGTGACACTGGCATCGCTGGCCAGCGGGCCGATGGTCGTGCCCTTGGGATCATTGACGGTCAGGGCGTTGAGCGTGCGCGTGAGGTCGTTGTAGGCCTTGACGAAATCGCTCACCGCCTGCTTGGCCACATTGGGGTCCGCTGCAACCGTGAGGGACGTCGAGCCGGTCTTGAGCAGGTTAAGCGTCACGCCATCGAGCGCGCCCTTGACGGTATTCGAGGCGCTGGTCACGGCGATGCCGTTAATGGTCAGCTCGGCATTCTGTGCCGCTGATTGTTGCGTGAGATTCTGTACGCCAGCCGGATCGTGGCCCAGTAAACCCGTGAGCACCGCATCAGCGGTACCACCGTCCACGGCCGCATCGACATCGATACGCACACTGCCGCCAGCGCCCGGCTCGGCCGATGTCAGAACCAGCCGGTATGGTGTGCCGGCGCTGCCGTCGTTAACAATGCTGGCACGTACGCCGAGCTTGGCCGCGTTGATGGCGTCGCGGATGCCAGCCAGCGAATTGTTACTGCTGTCGATGACAATGCTGCCGCCCGTGCGGGTCGGATCCTGGCTGAAGCTAGCGCCACTGTACTCACCATCCGTCAACGTGCCACCGGTGATGGTACCGAAGGAGAATGTCAGACGGGTCGGCGTGCCGTCGCCGATAGGCGCGGAAATGCTGGCCTGGCCGGCCGCAACCGTGACCTGCGGCTGCGCAAGCTTGGTCACATTAAGTGCGTATTGGGCGGCAGCAGCCCCAGCTGTCGCGTCCACGCTCAGCAGCGTGTTATCGAACCCGCTGGTCTTGACGCCCCCGAAACGGGATGGCTGCGCCACCTGGCCCAGCACGGTCTGGAACGAGGCGAGCGCGCTCTTGAGCGTGCCGAGTCCGGAAAGCCGGGCCTGGTAGTCGCTCTTGCGTGCCTTGATGGTATCGAGTGACTTGCGTTCGATCTGCATCAACCCCTCGACGATCGATTTCACATCGAGATTCGATCCGATACCGGGAGAAGAAATCGTAGCCATGTCCGCAACCCTGCTATGTCTGGCGCTGGCGCCGCGTGGCGCGTCGCGCGCGGCCTGAATGGCCGATACCAGGAGAAACGGCCGTCAGCGGCAAAACTTGAGCGTAAACATGAAAAAGCCGGCACGAGAAATACATTCCCCGTACCGGCATGTCGCAGGCAACCTGGCAGGGGGTTACCCTGCCGGATTATGCTTAGCCTCGCAGCAGCGACAGCACCATGTTCGGCATCGAGTTGGCTTGCGCCAGCATGGCCGTACCGGCTTGCTGCAGGATCTGGTTACGCGTCAGGTTGGCCGTTTCCGAGGCGAAATCCGCGTCGCGAATGCGGCTGCGGGCAGATTCGAGGTTCTCGGACGTGCTCTGCAAGTTCGAGATCACCGACGCGAAACGGTTCTGGAT
>DATLHT010000363.1:0-1690 GCA_035539795.1 Burkholderiaceae bacterium | reverse complement strand
GTTCTTCGGAGCGCTCGTTGTCGTGAATCACGACCTTGGCAACCACGGATTGCGTCAGGCTCGTGTTGATAACCTTCAACTCACTTTGCCATCCCCCACCGATGAAATACGAGGGAGCGACCAGCAAATCACCCAAACCAGCGTGATTCACGGTCACAGCGTTTGCAGCACCAGCAGCGAGCATGGCGCCCATTGCTACAGCAAGAAGTTTCTTCTTCATCACAGATTTCTCCATAAAAATTAAAAAAAGCACCTGAGCAAGCCCACACTCATAGCTTTACAAGTTTACACCAGATACTTCAACAATCCGCCCCGCGTACACAATCTAGACAAGCGGACTCTATGGACTGTTGATTCGCATCCTACACAATCGCCCCCCGGTTTGCGCAGGGGGGCGTAGATAAAATGTGTTTGGTGTCACAACTAGGGCGATGGATGTTGCACCTCTGCAACAAGCGCCCGTTGTCCTTTTCCGGTGCCCGACACGGCAAGCCTGCGGCCTGCCCCCTCGCGGCACAGAGGGCCAGCGGCACGACCACCCTGCCAGCCCGACAGGCGTTCTGCCCGGCCTTGCAGGTGATCCGTGCCACGGCCCCTCATGATCAACGCGACTTCAGGACCGCGTCGAGGTTGACGTGCTTCCACTGCCCGTCCACCTCCAGCCAGATATCGGAGTCGCGGACAGTGACGTCGGCCTTCTTGCCGGTCGGATCGGCCAAGGCCCTTTCCACGTCGAGGATGACATGCTTGCCATCCAGGGTCACATCATGCACCTTGAAGGATTTCAGGGTCCAGGCCTTTGCGTGGTAGTCCGCATAGAACTTTGCATCCGTCCGGCCGGGGTCGATCCCATGCTCCAGCTCGTAGCGCAGGCCCCAGTTGCGGTCCAAATGGGCTTGCCAATAGCGCTTGAAATTGGTAAGCACGCCCATCTGCGCCAGCTTCGACTCCAGAGCCGCAGACTCGAAAACGACGTTCAGCGGCTTGGACGGGGTCGAGGCCGTACTCGGCGCGGCTGTCGCGTTGCCTGCCGGCTGCGAGGTAGCGCAACCGGCCAGCCATGGCAACACCGCAAGCATGGCAGCGGCAAGCGTGATCTTTTGTGCAAAATTCTTCATGCGTGTCTCAAGATAGTGTGGAAGTTCAATGAGTTGCCGGTAGGCGACTCGTAGGGGATACAGGCTCCTGCAGCGCGTGAAAGAGCACCAATGGGATATGGGCGACCTGCTGATAGTTCACATTGATGGTGCGGTCCGCACCATTTCCGCGCAACGCCTCGGCCGCCAGCAAAACGAACGGCGCCGAGACCGCGAACGAACTGTCGGTCTGCGGAACCGGCGCGCTCTGGCACCGCACGGGAGGCATCACATCGTCGCGCCCCAGGACGGCATCGTAGTCTGCCATGATGGCCTCTGTGCCAGGACGCATCTTGGCGAGCGTGAACATCTCCTGCAGGGCATTGAAGGAGAGCGTGGTTCCCTCGTGCAGCACCAGTCGGTACTGGCCGCGCCAGGGGTACAAGCCCTCAGGATCGGTCCGGGAGACGATGGTCAGCCGTGAATCCAGCCGGGTAAAGTCCTCCATGGCCCTGCGCACCGCAGGTGACTGATCAGGGTGGCCCAGCAACAGCAACTCCCAGCCCGTATAGGTTTGGCGCACCAGCGAAAAGAAGGTGGCGGTGAGCGCAGCC
>DATLHT010000362.1:0-5859 GCA_035539795.1 Burkholderiaceae bacterium | reverse complement strand
GGTCGTAGCGGCGCACCTGCGCGCGCCCGGCGCGCTTGGCCCAGTAGAGCGCCCCGTCGGCGAGCTCGAGCAGCCGGCCGCCGTCCGGGTCGTCGCCGGGGAACGAGGCCACGCCCGCCGAGCACGACAGCGTCTCGCCGTGCACGACGACAGTGGAGACCGCAAGGCGGCAGCGCTCGGCGACGGCCTCGGCCTGGTCGCCGTCCGCGCCTGGCAGCAGCAGCGCGAACTCCTCGCCACCGAGACGGCCGACCACGCTGCCGGGGTGCTCCAGTTGGCGGCACAACTCCGCGATCTGCATCAACACCTGATCACCGGCGGCATGGCCATAGCGATCGTTGATGGCCTTGAAGTGGTCCAGATCGAACATGACCAGCGCGGCTTCCTGGCCATTGCGCGCGCACTGCGCCAGCAGGCGCTCGGACTGGTTGCTGAAATGGCTGCGATTGCCGATGCCGGTCAACGCATCGGTCTGTGCCAGCCGCTTGAACATCACCTGGGTACGCTTGGTGCGATAGGCCCAGTAGCCGATGCTCGCAAGCAGCATGGTCAGCAACACCACCACGAGGCGGGTGTTCTGGACGGACTTGGATTCCAGTTTGCGCTGCAATTGCAGCAACTGGTTCTGGCTGCCCAGACGCTGGATTTGCTCGGATTTCTCGAAGGTTTCCTGGCGGACGATCTGATAGGCCAGCTCGCGCGTCTTGACCTCGTTCAGATAAGCCTTGTCGGCCTCCGCGTAACGACGGTAATAGACCAGCGCGGTTTCCGTATCCCGCCTGCGTTCGGCGATCCGGTACATGGTGCGATACGCACTGACCAATGACTGGGTGCTGGTTCCCACCGAACCACTCAGGGCGATGGCTTCCGACGCATAGCTTTCGGCTGAGCTCAGATCGCCCCGCTCGAACAGCAACTCGGCGAGGGTAGCCTTGACCAGCACCGCCAGATAGGGATAGCGCAAGGATTCCACTTCGGCCAGATGCGACTTCAGCAGATTGATCGCGTCAGCACGCTTGCGTTCCGAAGCCAGCGACGTGGCCACGATGACCCGGATGTGGTTCGCCAGCAAACGTTCGCCACCGTCTTCGCAGCGGGCGATGGCGGCCTGCAGCGGCGCCTTGTCGGAAGGCAGCGTTGCCAGATTCTGCATGGCATCGTACCTGAGGTACTCGGCGAAGCAGCTCGCACGCGAATCCGGATGCTCGGCCAGGATTCGCTCGGCATATCGCAGGCCCAGGGCGTACTGGCCGATTTCATTGTGCAGATAGGCGGCTTCCACCAGCGCATGCATGCGCAATTGCGGATCCTTTACCTTGTCCAGCTGCGGCAGGATGGTGCCCAACTGGCGCAGGCTCTCCGCGAATCGGCGCGTCTTGGTGTACAGGTTCACCAGCAGCGCGTTGGCGCGGAAGCGGATGTTGTCGTCCTGGGCGGAGTTGATGAGCGCCTTCAAGCGCGGGATTACAACGTCGTAATTTCCGCCAAAACCCTGTCGGTAGATTTCCAGATACGCCAGTTGCTCGCGCTGGCGGGGCGTAAGTTCGTCGCGACGCTTCTGCAACACATCGATGATCGTGGCAAACCTGACCGGCTCGGCACTGCGGATCGATTCCGCCTGCGCCAACAGTTCGCTCACCCCGGCCTGCGGCGCGCCCAGCACTGCCGCCACCGGGCACAAGAGGGCGAACCACAGCAGGCCACTCCGCAGGTGATGGCGCATCATCAGGAGCCCCGCGCGACAAGGGCGGCCAGCGCTTGCGCATCCGGCATCAATGCGGACAGACCCAACCCCATAGAAACCGGACTACCTCGCTGATGGAACGCCGTCGGCCCCAACCGGACCGCCCGAAGCCGGATTTTAGCGTATCGCTTCCGATGGCGCCTGTGCGGGTTCAGCCAGCATGGCCGAACGAGCGCTCGTCCTGGCTGGCCAGGACCGCCCTGTCGGCGTGTTCCGTCCAGTCGGCATGGGTAGCCGCGGCATCCCCACGCTCTCCGGCCTGTTCCCGCTGGGCCGTGACCCGGTTCCGTCCCAATTCCTTCGAGCGGTAGAGCATCCGGTCCGCATCGGAGAGAAGCCGCTCCAGCACGTAGCCCGAAACCACGGTCGAGGTGACCCCGAAACTGGCCGTGACGGAAAACCTGTGCCCGGTCTCGGTGGTATCGATGGCACTGAGCCGGGTCCGGCAATCCTCGGCCAGGCGGACCGCCGAGCGCAGGTCACATCCGTACATCAGCAAGGCGAACTCCTCGCCTCCCAGGCGCCCGAGTACATCGATTCGGCGGCAGAGCGACTGGCAGACCAGTGCCACCTGCCGGAGCACCCAATCACCGGCAGGATGTCCGAAGCAATCATTGATGGATTTGAACTGATCGAGATCGAACATGATCACGGCCACCTCTTCCCCGTTGCGCTCGCACTGGCTCAAGGTGCGTTCGGCCAACTGGGTGAAGTGGTGTCGGTTGCAGATACCGGTCAACGCATCGGTCTCCGCCAGATGCTTCAGCGACATCTGGACGCGCTTGGTCTTGTAGGCCCAGTAGGCGATGGTCGCCAGCAACAGAACCAGCAGGACGATGACGAGGCGGGTGTTCTGTGCCGCTTGTTGTTCGACCTTGCGTTGCAGCTTCAGCAACTGGTTCTGGCTGTCCAGGCGCTGGATTTGCTGCGATTTCTCGAGGATTTCCTGACGCACCATCTGGTAGGCCAGTTCACGGGCCTTGACCTCGTTCAGATAGGTCCGGTCCGCCTCGGCATAACGCCGGTAGTAGACCAGCGCCGTTTCCACGTCCTTCCTTGCCTCGGCAATCTGGTACATGGTCTTGTAGGCGCTGGCCAACGAAGACGTGCTGCCGGGATTGTTCTGGGCGAGGCTCTCGTTGGCATAGGCCTCTGCGGCCGCATAGTCGCCGGCGTCCAGCAACAACTCGGCCAGGAATGCTTTCACCTGCGCAATCAGGTGCGTGTAGCCGGTTTCTTCCACCTCTTTCAGGTGTGCGTTCATCAGCGCGATCGCCTGCTTGCGGCGATTGGACTCAGCCCATTTCTTCGCAAGGATCAGCCGAATGCCATTGGCAGTCACTGTCTCGTGCACGGCATCGCACTGTTCAATGGCCTCTGTGACCTCGCCGTCACCAGTTGGCAATTCACCCAGGTTGTAGAGCGAGTCGAACCTGGCCTGGTTGGCAAAGCACAGCGTTCGCGCATCCGGCTCCTCTTCCAGGATCCGCTCCGCATAACGCAAGCCCAGTCGATACTGGCCTACCTGGTTGTAGAGATAGGAAGCCACTCCCAAGCCATGATGGCGAAGCTTGGGAGACTGGATCTTGTCCACCAGCGTCAAGGTCTGCTCCAACTGACGCAATCCTTCCGTAAACTGGCGGCGCAGCGCATGGGTGTTGACTATCAACGCGCCGGCACGGAACTGGATTTCAGGGTTGGTGGATGACTCCATCAACTGGTGCGCGCGCCGTATGGCCTCGTCATAGTGCCCACGAAAGCTGGAGCCATAGGCCTGCAAGTAGTCGATCTGCTCCCGCTGATCCTTGTTGGCGCGATCGATGTGTTGCTCCAATTCACCAAGCAGCCGCTGGAAGCGATGCGGGTCGGAACTACGCGCGTCTTCTGCCTGCTGAAGCAGCGCCTCCAATGCAGGAGGCGCTGCCAGCACGGCCTTGGCGGGCATGCAAAGCACGAGCGCCAGCATCCCGCGATGCAGGATGGCCAGGCATGTGTTGCGTCCCGCCACTGGGCTCATTCCTCGGCCGGGGTGTCGCCGTCCGGAGTCGGATCCCGCAGCGGTTCCTGCTCGTCCGGAACATCGGCCGGAATCGGATCCTGACCGGGTTCCCAGAGGATGCAGAACAACGTTTCGCGCTTTTCCAAAGCATCGGCCAAAGCGACTGCATCACGGCGATGCAAAGCATCACGTTCATTGGCGCTCAGTTCGAGCGAATCAATCATTTCCTGCAACTGATCGGACGACAGACGCGAGAGGGCCGGATTTTGGCCCAGTGTTTCAAGAAACCGGATTGCATTCGACATGGTGCTTCCTCTATTGCTGGTGATGGACGGAAACCGAGGCACGACTGGCCTTGGCTTCCAGCATTTCAAGCTGCCCGCGCACTACCTGATTCGGCAGCATGGGCCGCGCCGGAGGCACGACCAAGGTGGTTTGCAACGTCAGTTCAACTTGAGACAGCGCCGACAAAGGGAATCGTTCCCGCCGTGGTTGGGTGATCGGGAGCGTTGCCGCCTCATAGGCGATGACATCGTGATCCAACGGATAATCCTGCGCCAGCAGGTCGACCAGCAGTTGCCGTTCGGCGGAAGAGGTACTGAATCGGCGCAGGTTGCGGTCGCCCGCCAGGCCCACCTGCCACAGGATGAGGTAGGCGGAGGGATCGATGCGACGCTGGTACAGCATGAACTGACTGGCCGCGTAGTGCTGGCAGCCGTAGTTACCGGGATCAATGCCAAGGTCCGCATAAAGGCAGTCTTCGGCCGAAATGCCGGGCTCCATGCATGCTTCGTAACCCTCCTGGCGAGCCAGTTCGACCGCCAGATGCGGGGCGAGCGCAAACACGCCGGGGTGGCCGTAGAACGCCCCGCAGACCCGTCGCCCCGCTCGAACTTCGATCAGCATGGACTCCACCATTTCCTCGTAGGTGTCGCGGCGCGACTTGCCCTCCGCATACAGCCCCTGCAGGCTGCGGACATCGGTGTTCATGCCTTGCACCCACAGCTCGACCAAGGGATCGGAAACTGCCAGAAAAACCACGTCTGCCTGTTCAATGTGCTGGCGCGCCCGCGGGCCGATATGGGCCCCCAACATCATCCCCGTTCCCACGCAGACCAGGCTTCCCCGCACGTCCATCGCGCCGCCGAAGGTTTCAAAGAGCGAAATCTAACGGTCTGGCCGCCGCAATGCAAAAAAAGCCGATGACAAGCCGCCGGGCCCGCCGGGATTCGTGCCCGGCGACTCAGTCCCGCTTGCCCTTCGCGGCCTCCGCGGCCGCCTTGCGGCGCGCCTCGGCGTCCTGCTGGTATTCGACGATGTGCGGCAGCGCACGCAGCAGCCGGGAGGCCGGGTCCAGGGTATAGGTTTCCCCGGCTGGCAATTCCAGGCGGCCTCGACCGTTGTCCATCGGCACGGTCCGGACCTGGCCATCGACGCCGCCGATCCGGACCTGCACCGGCACCGGGAACGGCAGATCGTCCGGGGTCTTCCAGCGCAGTTCCAGGCCGCCGGCGTCGCGCTCGGCCACCAGTTCCGGCAGCGCGGCACGGTACAGGTAGACGTCGAAGAACCAGCCGTAGTCGCGGCCGGTCACCTGGCGGACGATGTCGATGTAGTCGCGGGTGGATACGTAGCGTGGCTTGAACTTGCCCGGCTGCGGCTTGTCGGTGCCGTACACGGCCTGGCGGATGCTGGCGAAGAACGCCTCGTCGCCGATCAGCCCGCGCAGCATGTGCAGCATCAGCGAGCCCTTGTAGTAGATATCCAGGCCCGGGCCGTGCTCGCGGTCGTAGACGGTTTTTTCGGTCTGGCTCTTGCCGGACACGATCGGATACTTGTTGACCAGTGCGGCACGCTGGTCGAGCAGCGCGGCGTGGTATTCCATCTCACCGCGCAGGTACTGCAGGTACAACGGCTGCATGTAACTGCCGAAACCCTCATGCAGCCACATGTCGTCCCAGTCCACGTTGGTCAACTGGTTGCCGAACCACTCGTGGGCGAACTCGTGCTGCAGCAGCCAGTCGTAGCCGTACTTGTCCTTCTTGTAGTCGTTGCCGTAGGCGTTGATGGTCTGGTGTTCCATGCCCAGGTGCGGGGTTTCCACCACGCCCATCTT
>DATLHT010000361.1:0-3725 GCA_035539795.1 Burkholderiaceae bacterium | reverse complement strand
CGCAAGCGCCTTGGTGAACGGGCTCGACGGCAGCAAGCCTTGCGCTGCGAACTGGTCGTCTATCCACGCGAAGAAGCGTTGCGCCGCCGGCCTGGCCCGCTCCTGCCGCCACGTGCGCCGCTCTTGTCCCGTCAGGTTCTTCTCGCGTATCTCGGCCTCGACGCGGTACAGCGCGCCGATGTGGTCCAGCGCCTCTTCCACGCGTGCCGGTTCGATTTCCGCGGCTTCCACGAAGGTCCTGCGGCAATGCGTCCAGCACTGCGCATGCGCGATGCCGGTCTTCTCGCAATAGCGGTCGTATGCCGCATAGCCGTCCGTGAGCAGCACGCTGTCCTCGGGCAGGTGCTCGCCCAGCGTCTGTTTGGCATGGATGTGACGCCGGCTCGGGTGGTAATGGAAACAGATCTCGTCGTGTTCCCCCATCACCGGCCAGAAATACGCCAGCTTCATCTTGCCCGGGCCTTCCCGCCCGGCCTTGATCGGCGTCCCGTCCATCTTCTTGACGCGCGAGGCCTGAATCGATTGCCACTGCGCCTGGTAAATCGGCTCCAGCAGCGCGATCGAGGACTGCGCCAGTTGCGTTAGCCACGGCCGGCTGACCCGGATGCCCGCCGCGATCAGGCGCTGATGCTGGCGGTACAGCGGCAAGTGGTAGCAGAACTTGTCGACCAGCAGGCCCGCGATGAAGGAGACATCGGCGCGGCTGCCTTCGAGCACGCCCGCTGGGGCGGCCGGGCACAACAGTGCCTGCGTGTCGCGCCGCTTGATCACCGGGCGCACGTACTTGAGTACCACATAGCTGCCCGGACGCTGCGCCAGCCGGTAGCTGACGCGCTCGCCGATCACTTCGATATCCTCGGGATCGAGTCCGTCGGCCTCGGGGTTCGGCACCTGGATGACTTCGACCGGCACCTTGTTCTCGTCGAAGAACAGTGTCGATTCGTCGCCGGCGGGGCGATTGGGCGCGGCAGTCCGCTCGTGGCCGGCGACGCGCGTCCTCTTGCCCGGCGCCGGCGTGTCAGGCACGGCGTCGAAGGCTTCGCCCAGCGTGCCCTGCGCCGCATCGGTTTCGACGAGGCGCTTCTCGCTCTTCCTGCCGAACAGCTGACGCTGGAACCACGCCACTTGCGCGCGCAACTGGGCAATCTCGTTGGCCTGCGCCTGTACCAACGCCGCCAATTGCTGCGTATCGGGCACAGGGGAATCGGCAGTGACGGCGGCAGTCGTGGGCATGGGCGTGATGATAAAACACCATCTCTCTCATGGCGACTCCTGCGCAGTCGATGTGCGCGCAGCGTGCCGGTACCGATGCCGTCGCCGCACCACCTCGATCCCCTCGAGCAGGAGCTTCAATTGCGTGACGTCGATCTCGCGCGTGACGACCCGCTTCCAGTCCGACAGGAAACGCCCTTGCTCGAGCTGCTTTACCCAAACGCACCAGCCGCTGCGATCGAAGTAGAGAATCTTGATTTGCGTGGCGCGGCGATTGAGAAAGGCGAACAAATGTCCCGCCAGCGGATCGGCTTGCATGCCGTGACGCGCGATCGCATACAGGCCATCGAACGAGCGCCGCATGTCGACCGGTGCACCGTACAGGAAGACGCGCACCTGCTGTTCCGGGAAAAACATCAGCTTCGCGCAATCGTCAGCGTGATGCCGCCAGGCAGTTCGAGGCGGATCGACAGCGAACCATCGCCCTGTGTTGCGGCTGGCATGGCGCCCAAGTCGAAGAACGGGGCCGCTGCTGCCACGCTTGTGACAGCCTGAGCTTCCCGCTTGGCCAGCCGATTGCGCCACCAGTAGAACGTCTGGGTGGCGATGCCTTGCTCCTGACAGAACGCCGCTACGCTCTTGCCGCTGGCAGCTTGCTGTGCAACGCGTTCGCGCCATTGTTCCGTGCGCAGCGTGCCCGTGGTCGATGTCGTCATCGTGATTGCCTCCATGTGTTGAACATGGAAGCATTCTGCACTTCGCCTTACGCGACTTCTATAACGTCGCTGGCTTATCGCTTACGCTCATTGCCCGCTCACCCTGCTCGGCAGCGCCTTCTATCCGGTTCTTGTCCATCGGCTCGCAGTTTCGCTCCACGCTTCCTCTCCACGGTCGGTTGCCCTTCCGCAGTTGCGCTTCACTTCGCTCGCTGTGGTCAGCTTACGGGAGGACTTGCACCTCCAAGAGTGCGCCCATGCTGGGCGCACAATGAAAAAAGCCCCACTCCACCATGAGAGAAGGGCTTTTTTGGTCAGGGTGAAATGCCCTGAAATGCGATTACATGTTCGAAGTCATAACCTCGCCAAAGCCGGAACAAGACACCTGTGTCGCCCCCTCCATCAATCTTGCGAAATCATAAGTGACTTTCTTCGATGCAATGGATTTTTCCATTGAAGCAATGATCAAGTCAGCCGCTTCAGTCCAACCCATATGACGCAGCATCATCTCCGCAGACAGAATCAGTGAACCAGGATTCACATAATCTTTGCCGGCGTACTTCGGGGCAGTGCCATGGGTTGCTTCGAACATTGCAACTGAGTCCGATAGATTAGCGCCTGGAGCAATTCCAATACCACCAACTTGTGCAGCCAACGCATCGGAAATGTAGTCACCATTCAGGTTCAGGGTTGCAATGACGCTGTACTCGTTTGGACGCAACAGAATTTGCTGCAGAAAGGCATCAGCAATCGAATCCTTGATAGTAATTTCCTTACCAGTCTTTGGATTCTTGAACTTACACCATGGTCCGCCATCAATGAGCTCGGCACCAAATTCCTTTTGGGCCAACGCATAGGCCCAATCGCGGAAACCACCTTCGGTATACTTCATGATGTTGCCTTTGTGGACAATAGTTACCGACGGCTTATCATTGTCGATGGCATATTGGATCGCCTTTCGCACCAGACGTTCGGTGCCTTCGCGAGAAACAGGCTTGACGCCAATACCGGAAGTACCCGGAAAGCGAATTTTCTTGACTCCCATTTCCTTAACCAGAAAATCGATCAGTTTTTTCGCTCCATCAGACCCTTCCTGCCATTCAATCCCGGCGTAAATATCTTCCGAGTTCTCACGAAAAATTACCATGTCCGTCTTTTCCGGCTCCCGCACTGGCGACGGCACG
The DNA here is from genome assembly GCA_035539795.1 of Burkholderiaceae bacterium. Taxonomy (GTDB): domain Bacteria; phylum Pseudomonadota; class Gammaproteobacteria; order Burkholderiales; family Burkholderiaceae; genus Imbroritus. Next base: position 613 of record DATLHT010000361.1, on the reverse strand, counting down.
CCCTTGAAGTAACGCACCGGGCGCAGACAGACGTATAAGTCCAACTCTTGGCGAAGAGCCACATTTAGCGAGCGGATCCCGCCCCCCACCGGCGTTGTTAATGGCCCTTTGATGGAAACGACATAATCTTTCAGTACTTGCAACGTCTCGTTCGGCAACCATACGTCGGGACCATAAACCTTGGTCGATTTTTCGCCAGCATAGATTTCCATCCAGCTGATTTTGCGTTTGCCGTCATAAGCCTTTGCCACTGCAGCATCCACCACCTTGATCATTACCGGACTAATATCCACCCCAGTGCCATCCCCCTCAAGATAGGGGATGATCGGGTTGTCGGGTACAGTCAAAGAAAAATCGGCATTGACGGTGATTTTCTTGCCGTCGGTAGGCACGTTGATATGTTGATACATCGTAGGCTCCGGGGTTTAAGGAGAAAAAGAAGTCGGATTGACTTTAAATTCTTTTCAACACAGAATTTTTTGTCTTATATAAGACATAAGATAGAATTTTGTATTATGCACCAGTATTTTACGAGACACCATATCTTTTAAGTCAACAAACTCATGCCGAAATTCAAGCGCATGGATACCATCAATAAAGAATGACACCCCCT
>DATLHT010000360.1:0-7261 GCA_035539795.1 Burkholderiaceae bacterium | reverse complement strand
GAAGCGCACGCACCCGCGCGAGCTGCTCCGCGGTATCGATTGGTTTGCCGAGGTAGTCATCCGCACCGACATCCAGGCCCAGCGTTCGATCCGCGGAGCGCTCGCGTGCGCTGAGCACGAGGATGGGCACGCTGCCGCCGGATGCCCGCACTTGCCGGATCACTTCGATGCCGTCCATCCGGGGCAATCCCAGGTCCAGCACCACCAAATCGATATTGCCATCGTTGATGGCTGCTAGCGCGGCGAACCCGTCTTTCACCCAATCCACGGCGAAAGCGGCTCGTTTCAAAGCAGTCTGGATGCCTTCTCCCAGCGATGCATCGTCTTCGGCCAACAGTATTCGCATGCGGCAAGTCTGGTCCTGGCCCGCCTACTTGGCAAGATGGGCGCGCACCTCATTCAATTTGGCTGCGGCCTCCTTGCGACGCCCTGCATCGGCGATCTCACGACCGGGACGGGCGGGTGCGGCCAGCGCCTTCTCGAAAGCCGCCTTGGCTCCTGCCCAGTCCTTTTGGTCTCGCAGGAAGTCGCCGTAGAAGTAGTTCGCATCGATGCCATCGGGATCGATGGCAAGGCCTTTCTTCAGCATGGTGCGCGCGGTGTCGTCATCGCCGAACCCGAGCGGCCAGCCGGGCACCTGATAGTAAAGTGCGCCCAGGCTTGTGTAGGCAGCGCCGTCCAGCGCACCAGGTTCGAGCTTCAGCGCAGCCTCGAAATCCGCGCGCGCCTGCTTGACCAGTCCCAGTGCGCCCATGCCGCCTTTCTCGCCAGCCAGACTGGACAATACAATGCCTTCCCAGATGAGCGCGGCCGCGTCGCGCGGCTGCGCTTGCTTGGCACTGCCGGCCTGCTTGGCAAGACTCTCGAAGGCTGCTTCACGCTGTGGCTTTGGTACTTGGTAATTGATTTGCGCCCAGCGATCCCGCACTGCTTGGACATTTGACGCGGCATTCGGTTCGGCCGTGCAGGCCAGACAAACCAGTACCATCGTCGCGCCGAGAATCAGGATAAACATGTTGTTAACGCGGGACCGCTTCATGAGACGTTTCCTCCGGGGATGACCGTCCCTGCCTTTGGGCGTGGCGACGGATGATGGACAACTGGCCGCGCAGACTGTTATCGACCAGGGACGGCAAGATTCCGTTGATGCGTACAAAGAGTTTTTCCGGCCAACCCAGCTGCCGCCTGGGTTCGCCACGGATGATGGACTGAACCAGCTTCTCTGCCACTTCTTCTGGCGGGTCGGAAGCGACTTTCAGCTCGGCATTGAGTGCGTCCACAGCCGGTGTATTGAACGCCGTGCGCGTTGCCCGCGGAGCCAGGTACTGAAAGCGAAGCGGCGTGTCTGCATATTCGCGTGCCAACGCCTCGATCAATCCACGCAGGCCGAACTTGCTAGCGCTGTAGGCAGCGAAAGCCGGATAGCCAAGGCTCCCGAAAGTGGATCCGATCACCACCACCGAAGCCTGGGCTTGCGCGCGCAAGATCGGCAACAGGGCGTGTATCAGTAAGGTCGAACCGACCAGGTTGGTTTGCAACATCGCTTCCAGAGCGACTGGATCCTGCTCATCGAACAACCCGAATGCGCTTTGTGCGTGTCCGATCACCAGCAGTGAAGGTGCCGGCTGTAGTTTCCGAGCCGCCTGCAGAAGGTGTTCCCGACCTTCGGCGGTGCCTAGGTCGGCCACTACGCTATGCACCCGTCCGGCGGGCAGATCGCGTTGCAACTGATCGAGTCGATGCTGACTGCGACCCACCGCCAGAACGGAGGCTCCAGCCGCGACCAATGCCTTGCATAATGGCGCGCCGATGCCGCCGCTTGCACCGGTCAGTACCACAGTCTTGCCGGCCAGGTTCATCACGCCGCCTCGGCCAGGCGTAGGCCGTCAGTGCGCAAGGTTCGGAAGATATCGCCATAGAGTACGTAGAAGCGGCGGGCGGCGTGAATCACGGCCTGCTGATCGCCTATGTCGTCCAGGCGATCCATCAAGCTCTCGAAGAAACCAACATGCTCGATGTCGAGATCGCCGTGCGAGAGCAAATAGCTGAAGGCGTTGCGTGGCAGCTCCAGTGAGGTCTGGATGCTATTGGCAGCCCGTGTGGCCAGGGCGACGCTTGTTCCCTCCAGCACCAGCACCATGCCGAAAAAGCCGACCGGGTTGCCCCGCTGGATGGTGTCGTAGGCATAGCTCACCATCAGTTCGGTAGCCAACGACGGTGAGGATGCGGCCGCTTTGGCACGATCCGCACCACAGGCGGCAAGATCGTCCAGGATCCATTCCTGGTGTCCCATTTCTTCCTCGATATATTCGCCAATGGCCGTGCGCAGCCATTCCAATCGAGCGGGCAGGCGTGCGCCGCACGCCATCAGCAGCGGCACGGTGTGGCGCACGTGATGGTAGGCCTGGCCGAGGAAGGCGACATAGTCGTCGCGGGCAATGTGGCCGCCCAGCGCGGACTGAATGATAGGAATCGAAACCAGGGCGGCGCGTTCCCGTTGGGTCTGGTCAAGCAGTTCGGTATGGAAACTCACGTGATAGCTCCGGAAACAACAACGGCGGGCGGGCGGCGGTAGCATTCGTCTACAGCAGCTTGGTACTGCGACAGGATCGCTTCGCGTCGCGGACGCCCATTGCTTGTCAGCAACCCGTTGGCCGCGCTGAAAGGCAAGGGCGCCCTGACGAAGCGCGCGATGCGTGCGTAGTCGGGCAGGTCGGCGTTGACCTCGGCAAGGGCCCGGACAAGAGCGGCGTCATCCAGGTCGCCGCGTCGCGGCACCAGCACCGCTACGTTGTCCGCCTGCGCTTCCCCCCATACCACTGCCTGGGCTAGGGCAGGGTGGGACAGCAGCTCGCTCTCCACCCATTCGGGCGAGACATTTCTGCCAAAGGCCGTAATGAAAACATTCTTGCGTCGCCCGGTAACATGCAAGAATCCGTCCTGATCGAGGTGTCCGAGATCGCCAGTACGGATAGGGCCCTCGGGGAGGGCTTCATCTCCGAGATAGCCGAGTGCGCGTGTGCCCTCTACCTGGATCTCGCCCTCTACGACACTAATGCTTGCGTGCGGCAATGCCTGTCCAACGGTGCCGTCCCGATTGGCGCCGGGACGGTTAAGACAAACCACCGACGCGCATTCGGTCAGCCCATAGCCCTCAAATACCGGCAATCCAGCCGCGCGTGCGCGCGCGAGCAGCGATGGGCCGACGCGACCTCCACCTACAGCCAAGTAGCGCAACGAAGGCGGCAACGGAGCACCCTGTTCTGCCGCCATCACTAGCGCAAGCAGCAATTGGGGAACGAGAATGACGCTCTCGGGCTGGAATCGGTGCAGGCAGCGCAGCAAGGCAGGTACATCGAGCCCCGAGGCACCGGTGTAACCGATCTCTGCCAGCGTCGGCAGCACTATCTGCGCATCGGCCAGCAACGTGGCGTATAGACCAGCGACATTCTCCAGCAACGTCGATAATGGCATCAGGCAAAGATGCCGGGCCGGCGAAATCGCCGATGACGCCTGCACCAACGATCCAGCCACCTCCAGCAAGGCGGTCGTGCTCAGGCACACACCCTTCGGTCGACCGGTCGTTCCAGAGGTATAGGTAATGCAACTTGTACCGACGGGTAGCGAAGCCTGGGAGTTGTCGGCAATGCGCCAGTGCGCGAGGTTGTTGCCATCGAGCGTCCGCACCAACTCTTCCGTTCCAACGGGCATGGGGACATGCGGAGCAGTAATGACGCATTGGGCACCGCTTGATTCCAGCGCGTGGTTCACTTGACTGGGAGAAAAGAAAGTCGGAAGCGGTATATGAACTGCTCCCAGCTCGCGCAGCGCCAGATCGAGGATCAGCCAATGCGGACCGTTGTCCAGCTGACTGGCAACGCGCCTGAGGCCCGCACTATCCAGATCTTCGGCGAGGCGCTTGATTCGATCGGACAACGCTGCATCGCTGATCGTTCCGTCGGTGGTGACAACGCGGGCGTCCCGACCGCGCAGCGCATCCAGCAGGCGAGAAGGATAGGCGCTCACAGTGCACCTGCCAGGGCCAGCTTGATGTGTTGAACTGGGCTATCCGTACCATCCAACTTCAACTGCTGCTGGAGGTAGGAATGCCCGGACACTACGTTGCCGCACATGACCCGAGGCTCGGAGTCGTAGTAGCGCCCCCATTGCAACCGGTCCCCGTCCAGCCGATCTGCGCTGGCATCGGCAAGCTCGATTGTGGACAAGTGCAAGCGGTCGAACGCGTTGCGAAGTTGCTTGGTCGCGGCAAACAGTACCCAACGGACATGCGCGGAATGCAAGGTCCAAGTGAGCTGCAGAATCAGCTCGCGTGCCGTCCCAGGCGTTAGTGCGGCGAAATTTCCGACCTCGGCGAGCGCCGTGCGCGGGACATTGGCAATGCGGCGTTTGGCGATCACATGTTCCGCGCGGCCATCAAGGTATTGTTCTACGAACAAGTCCCCCTCGCTGCCTAGCCGTAATCCTACCGCAGCAATCATATTTCCATCGGTGTCGCGATACGCCAGCAGGTGCGGGAGAAAGCTGTGCAGCGAGGCCTCATATCGCTCCCAGTAGATCTTCCTGATGAAATCTTCGACTGCGGGGCGCTGCGGATCGTTAGACGAAACCAGGCTGGCGTGAGCAAAGCGGCCAGGAAGCGGGGCAAGTATTGAAGTGGGGATCCAAGACATGCCGCGCAGCTTGGCGGCGTTGGATTAAGGCTCAATTAGCAGCAAGTAAAAAGTCAGTTAGATTTTTGGCAGAAAATTGTCGCGGTTCAGTTACGGCGCAGATGGGTTGTCGCATCGCTTCTCCATCTTTACAAGCTAAAGGCCGCAAATTGAGAATCAGTTGCACGCAGTCACGCGCATCTCGACGCATGGGTTTCTGTGGTTGTCATTGTGGTGCGCATGAAGCCTTCCAGCCGCAGGCGCCAGTGCTGCCTGGACAGGCGTTCGGCACGGCGACCATCTCATCAACGAAACTCGAAGAGTTCGTGGCGAAGGCGGTCGTCCGGCACGCCGGTTTCCCGCATCAGCGAACGCAATTGCTTGAGCAGCCCTTTGGGACCGCAAAAGCTGATTTGAACTTGCGCAGGTCCAGCCTGAGCGACGGCTTGAGCGAAACGGCGGCGGAACTCGGGCGCGCTGGGCCCCGTCGCGATGTCGACCAATTCCACACCGCGCTCCTCGGCCAGCACCCGTGGGTCGGCCGCCTCCGGCAACTCGCGCCCGGGAGTGAAGAAGTGGAAGAACGTCACCCGTTCGAACCGACCTTCGTTCGCATCCTGCAGCCAAGCGAGAAAAGGCGTAACGCCCACGCCGCCTGCGATCCATATCTCTGCCTTCCCATCCGGCGAGCGCTGAAAGCGCCCGAACGGCGCATAGACCTCTACCGTCAATCCGGGCTCGGCTTCCCTCACCAAGCGTGCCGTATAGTCGCCCAGCGAACGTACCATGAAGGCGATGCTGCCATCCTCCTTGGCGGCACTCGCGATGGTGAATGGATGCGGCTCGCGCAGGCCATTCCGCTTGAAAGAGAGAAATGCGAATTGTCCGGGAACAAAGGGAATCTTCCTACTCACCGGTGTGAGCCGAAGATGGACGGCGCTGGCGTTGGCGGAAACTGATTGCAGGCGGTACTCGGCATGCTGCGACAGCGAGGGATACAGGAGCAGCTTGTACGCTGCCGCGGCCACGCCCAGGGCCGAGAACGTCGCCAGCCATATCCCTGCCGGGCTGACCAACGCGACTGGCGATTTGAAGCTCAACCAGTGCGCGACAACTATCAGGAACAAAGGTCCGGACAATTTGTGCCACCAGCGCCAAACGCGGTACGGGATATTGCGGTTCAGCGCCAGCAGGACGATCAGCATCAGCGCCACGAAGCTCAACTGCCGTACCAGCCGCGTCGTCGGGCCTGGCAGGGCCAGGATGGCAGCGGTCTGCCATTCCGTATTCCCGGCCTTGAAGACGAGATGGATCGACCCGAACACCAGGGCCCACACGCCCAGCCATTTATGCGTTTCGTAGACCCGATCCAGACCGCCGAAAATAGACTCGACCCACTTCCAGCGGGCGCCTAGTACGGCCGCCATCGCCATCAGCGAAACCGCTGCGATCCCGGAACCAAGACTGAGCGCTGCCGTGCCCCACCAGGTGCCGGTCGGGATCGCCGCCAGCATCGATGCGAAACTTGCCACAACCAGAAAAATCACCAGCGACCTGGATCCAGGTCTAATGGGTCTTGCTGCAGTCAATCGGCCCGCATCATGCTTCACGATGATCACCTTATCTGTCGGTCGCTATCGCCGCGTCGGAGTCTCTGGAAAGCCATTGCCGCCAAAGTGCCATCGCAATTCGGAACCGGTATGCGAGCGAAGTGTCTTCTGCACCCCAGTTTGCGTTAACGGGCGAACATTGCATTGATCAGGGTCAATTGCCGGCACCGAATCGGGAGTCTCCAGCGGTCCCGTTGCGTTCTTTACCGCGCCCGGATGAGCGGCCGGGATAGCGGTCCGTCGGTTGCGGGACTTCTCCGATGAAGCAGCCCTAGGCGAGGCCCGCGGTGCCGAACAGTTTTCCTATACCCGCGGTAATCGCCATCGCCAGCGCCCCCCATACCATCACCCGTATCGCGCCGCGCGCGATCGGCGCCCCGCCCATGCTTGCTGCGGAGCCGCCCAGCACTGCGAGCAGAACCAATGAGATCATTGCGATGACCATGGTCACGCTGCCTCCGGTCCAGAATGCAGCCACCGCCAAGGGCGGCGCCGCACCCACGCAGAACGACGCAGCCGACGCCAGCGCGGCCTGCAACGGACGGGCCAGCGTGGCTTCGTGGATGCCCAGTTCATCCCGCAGATGGGCGGCGAGCGGATCGGCTGCCGTCAGTTCCTTGGCCACATCGAGCGCCAAGGGAGCGCTGAGTCCCCGCTTTCTGTAAATCCCCGCCAGCTCCTGCAATTCCGCCTCCGGCTGGGCGCTCAATTCGCGACGCTCCTTTTCCGTGTCGGCGCGCTCCGTGTCCGATTGCGAGCTGACGGATACGTACTCGCCGGCGGCCATCGACAGCGCACCCGCCACCAGTCCCGCCAGCCCAGCGAGCAGTACGCTACGCGTGGAAGCGTCTGCCGCGGAGACGCCGACAATCAGGCTGCTGGTCGAGATCAAACCATCATTGGCTCCGAGGACGGCGGCGCGAAGCCATCCGATTCTCTGATTCCGATGCCGGTCTGCGTGGCGCATGACGAATTCCTGGT
>DATLHT010000359.1:0-2350 GCA_035539795.1 Burkholderiaceae bacterium | reverse complement strand
CCTCGGCGTCGTGCCGCTCCACCAGATTCTTGACGATATCGAAGTGCCCGCGCAGCGCGGCCAGCATCAAGGCGTTTTCACCGTTACGGTTCTCGGCATCGGGGTCGAGCTTGGGAGACTTGAGCAGTTCCTTGACCGCCTCGAACGCATTCTCCTGCAACGCACTGATCAGCAGCGGCGTTCCTTTGGCATCGGTGCCGTTGGGATCGGCGCCCTTGGCCAGCAACTGCCTGATGCCCCAGGCATTATCCAGTTCCACGGCCTTGCGCAGATCCTCGGCGGGGCCAGCCCAGGCGCCCATATGCAGGCACAGCAACAGGGCTGGCAAAGCGCGCAGGATATTCATCATTGACATGAAATTATCGTTCTATCTTGTTGAATAGGCGGAAAAAATTATCCGTTGTCTGTTCGGCAACCTGCTCCAGCGGCAGCCCCCGCAGCGTGGCAATGCACTCGCCGACATGACGCACCCAGGCGGGCTGATTGGTCTTGCCACGATACGGTACGGGTGCAAGATATGGAGAGTCGGTCTCGATCAGCATGCGGTCGAGCGGGACCTTCTTCGCTGTCTCCTGCAGATCGGCCGCGCTCTTGAAGGTAACGATACCCGAGAAGGAAATGTGGAACCCCAGGTCGAGCGCACGCTTGGCCACGTCCCACGTCTCGGTGAAGCAATGCATCACGCCACCCGCCTCACCGGCCTGCTCTTCGGCCATCAGGCGCAGCGTATCCTCGGCCGAGGCACGGGTATGGATCACCAGCGGCTTCTGGGTCTGTCGTGCGGCGGCGATATGCACACGGAAGCGTTCGCGCTGCCATTCCATGTCGGCGATGCTGCGGCCGTTCAGTCGGTAGTAATCGAGACCCGTCTCACCGATGCCGACCACACGCGGATGATCGGCCAGCGTCACGAGCTGTTCGATGCTCGGTTCGTTGACATCCTCGGTATCGGGATGCACGCCAACGGTGGCATACAGGTTTGGATGGGTTTCGGCCAGCGCGAGCACGTTCGGAAACGCTTCCAGCGTCACAGAAATGCACAGTGCATGTGTCACCTGATTGTCCCGCATATTAGCCAGCAGCTCGGGCATACGGCTCGAGAAATCGGGAAAATCCAGGTGACAATGTGAGTCAACAAACATTTTTAAATCAACTATTTATATACGAATTCAGAGAAACGACTGGAAGATGCGGCATGCATCACTGCGGTGCCATAGCGGCCAAAATTCAATCTCTCGGCCCCGCGCAGGCTCAAGGGCGAGTAAACCGCGGAGGCAATGCCAGTCATGTCGCGAGCCCTTGTCATCGGAGAGGCGCGACCCTTGTACGCACCGTCCGCTTATGACGATCCGACCGCTTGTACTTACAGTGTCTGTGTTGGCCGCTGCGAAGCCAGGGTTTTGCCGAGCAGTTCTTCCACCGTGCGGCGCAGTGCACGCCCCTGATCATCATCGCCCAGCTGCACGCCGATACCGGGGGTCTTGTTGGCCAGCCCGACTGGCGTGATCCAGGCCACGCGTCCGGCCACCTGGTATTTGTTGGGGCGGTCGAACAGCGAGAGCACCAGGAAGACTTCCTCGCCGAGCCGGTAAGGTCGGTTACTTGGAACAAAGATGCCGCCATTCTTGAGGAATGGCATATAGGCCGCATACAGGCCGGCCTGGTCCTTGATTGCCAGCGACACCACGCCGGGGCGTGGCATACCGGTACCGCCCACTGTTCGCGGCGCAGCCGCATCGGTAATCGGACGGGTCACAAGTGGATCGCGCGGGTCAGCGCTCATGAGCGGGCATTCTCCGTGACAAACATGCGGCGATATTCGAGGAACACGCTTTCCAGTACCAGCCGGGCCGCAAGCGGATGATGTTCATGCCGCCGCCGTTCCTGGACGGCACGCAGCATGGCTTGCAACTCCAGCGGTTCGACCTTTGCCGCGCAGGCCGCAGCCGCATCGGCATGGGCCGGAAAATAGCGAGGACGTCCCGCCATTTTCAGCGAAATCAGATCGAACAGCCAGCGCTGCAGGGTTCCGAACACCAATGGCAGTGGTGTTTTCTGCAACAGTTCGGCTGCTGCGAGCGGCTCGAACTTGCCGGCACGCGCGAGCTGCTCGACCAAGGCGGCCAGTTGTGGACGCTCGCCCGCGCTGGCTGCTTCTTGCGCAGTCAACGGCGCGTTGCCCGATTCCGCCAGTAACGCGGCGGCATCCCGCACGCCCTGGGCTTTGAGCCAGGCAAGCGCGGCTTCGGCGGACGGCGGTTGCACAGCCTGCTGGCGGCAGCGCGACAGGATCGTTGGCAGCAGCCGGTCGACCCTGTCAGTAATCAATAAAAACAACGTATTGGAAGGG
>DATLHT010000358.1:0-3963 GCA_035539795.1 Burkholderiaceae bacterium | reverse complement strand
GTCTTGCCCTTGACCCATTCGGTCACCAGCGACGACGAGGCAATCGCCGAGCCGCAGCCATAGGTCTTGAACTTGGCGTCTTCGATGATGCCCTGCTCGTTCACGCGGATCTGCAGCTTCATCACGTCGCCGCAGGCAGGTGCGCCGACCATGCCGGTACCGACCGCATCGTCGCTCTTGTCGAGCGTGCCGACGTTGCGGGGATTTTCATAATGGTCGAGCAGTTTGTCACTGTAAGCCATGATGGACTCCTGATTCTGTGAGGGTGTCGTCGTTCTTGTGATGTGGCCGGCTCAGTGTGCCGCCCACTGGATGCTGTTCAGGTCGATGCCATCCTTGTACATCTCCCACAGCGGACTCAGGTCCCGCAGCTTGGAGATCTTCGACTTGAGCAGCGCAATCGTGTAGTCGACCTCTTCCTCGGTGGTGAAACGGCCGATGGTGAAGCGGATCGAGCTGTGTGCCAGTTCGTCGTTGCGGCCCAGCGCGCGCAGCACGTAAGACGGCTCGAGCGAGGCCGAGGTACAGGCCGAACCGGACGAAACCGCCACGTCCTTGATGGCCATGATCAGCGATTCGCCTTCGACGAAGTTGAAGCTGACATTCAGGTTGTGCGGGATGCGGTGTTCCATGTCGCCATTGACATAGATCTCCTCCATCTCCGACAGCCCGCGCAGCAGGCGGTCGCGCAGCATGCGGATGCGTTCGTTCTCGGTCGCCATTTCCTCGCGGGCGATGCGGAAGGCCTCGCCCATGCCGACGATCTGGTGTGGCGCCAGCGTGCCCGAGCGCATGCCGCGCTCGTGGCCGCCGCCGTGCATCTGCGCTTCGATGCGCACGCGCGGCTTGCGGCGCACGTACAGCGCGCCGATGCCTTTAGGGCCGTAAGTCTTGTGGGCACTGAACGACATGAGGTCGACCTTCAGCTTGTTCAGGTCGATTTCGACCTTGCCCGTGGCCTGCGCGGCATCGCAATGGAAAATGATGCCTTTCTCACGACAGATCTCACCGATCTGCGCCACGTCCTGGATCACACCGATCTCGTTGTTGACCAGCATAACCGACACAAGGATCGTATCCGGGCGCAGGGCCTGACGGAACACGTCCATGTCGAGCAGGCCATCGTCCTTCACATCCAGATAGGTCACCTCGAAACCTTCACGCTCGAGTTCGCGCATGGTGTCGAGTACCGCCTTGTGCTCCGTCTTGACGGTAATCAGGTGCTTGCCCTTGCCCTGGTAGAAATGCGCCGCGCCTTTGATGGCGAGGTTGTTCGATTCGGTTGCGCCGGACGTCCAGACGATTTCGCGCGGATCGGCATTGACCAGTGCGGCGACGTGCTCGCGAGCCTCTTCCACTGCCTTTTCCGCGTCCCAACCAAAGGTATGGCTACGCGAGGCAGGATTGCCAAACAACTCGCGCAGGTAGGGAATCATCTTGTCGGCCACACGCGGATCGACCGGGGTGGTCGCGGAGTAGTCCATGTAGATGGGGAGGTGCGGGGTGCTCATCCTGGGGCGTCCTTTATCGAAACTGTGCTGTGTCGTTACATTCTTGCCGGCAATGCCTTACGGCTGGGCCAGCGTAAATACCGAATTCACTACATGGGGCCTGGGCGCCTCGTCCTTGCTGCCCTTCTCGCCCCGCCCTGCCGACTTGCCGGCTGCACGCGCCGTCTTGCCGGCACGCATGTCATGGATGACTTCGTCCGGATGCTTCTGGCGTTGCTCATCCACGAGGTCCTTCAGCGAAACCGAGTCGAGATACTCGACCATCTTGCGGTTCAGCGTGGCCCACAACTCATGGGTCATGCAGTGGCCAGAATCGTTTTCGCCATGGCAGTTGCCCTTGCCGCCGCACTGCGTGGCGTCGAGCGGTTCGTCCACAGCGATGATGATGTCGGCCACGGTGACCGCTTCGGCCCGCCGTGCGAGGCTGTAGCCACCGCCCGGACCGCGCACGCTCTCCACGATTTCGTGGCGGCGCAGCTTGCCGAACAGTTGCTCAAGATAGGAAAGGGAAATCTTCTGGCGCTGGCTGATGCCGGCCAACGTCACCGGGCCATGATCCTGGCGCATGGCCAGATCAATCATTGCGGTCACAGCGAAACGGCCTTTTGTGGTCAGTCTCATAGGTCTGAATACCCGATCATTTTCGTCAAGTATAAAGATCCCGAGCATTTCAGTCAACTACCGCCGGAATCGCCCGGGAGCCCCTGTCAGCGATAGGGGCGTTGCACCCCTGCAAGGCGTCGACATCACATGAAAATGCGCCCCATTGTGCGCATCTGCGTGTCAGAGCGCATCATACCCCCTCTGGGCGAATCATGCCGGATCGCGTGTGGGTGATAATCGGCGCATGCGCACCTACCTCGACCTGATCGCCGACGACGCCCTGCCGATTCCCGAAAGGGCCCGGCACGCCGCGCTCAATGCGGCCAAGCGGGTCTTCACTCTCGAATCGGTGAGCCCGCTGCTGGCTTATTCAGAATGGCGCGCCATGCGGGCACGGCGGCCATTCAATGCCAAGCTTGCCTCGCTGCACGATTCGGCCGAGGAGGCCTCCCGCGTCACCTTGGCTGCGTACGGGATACCCTTTCCGCCGGGTATCCATCTGATCGTCCGCTCCCGCCAATCCTGAGCGTGCCAGGCACCGAAGACGGGCACACGGAAGCGCCGGATATGCCGGACACCCTCAGGCGCTTGCAGCGGGCAGCGTATCACCACCTTCTGCACCAAACAGCTGTCCTTTCAGGTGCGTCAATTGGTCTCGCACTTCCGCAGCCTTTTCGAATTCCAGGTTCTTGGCGTGTTCGAGCATGAGCTTTTCCAGGCGCTTGATTTCCTTCGAGACCTGCTTCTCGCTCATGTCCTCATAGCGGGCACGCTCCTGTTCCGCCTTCAGCGTCGCGCGCGCGTCATCGACGTTATATACCCCGTCGATGATGTCTTTGATACGCTTGACCACGCCGCGCGGCGTAATGCCATGCGCTTCGTTGTGGGCAATCTGTTTGGCGCGCCGGCGCTCGGTTTCGCCAATTGCCCTCGACATCGAATCGGTCACACGGTCGGCGTAGAGAATCGCCTTGCCATTGACGTTGCGGGCTGCCCGGCCGATGGTTTGGATCAATGAGCGCTCGGCACGCAGGAAGCCTTCCTTGTCAGCATCGAGAATCGCCACGAGTGAGACTTCGGGAATATCCAGGCCCTCGCGCAACAGGTTGATGCCGACCAGCACGTCGAAGGTACCGAGCCGCAGGTCGCGAATGATTTCAACGCGCTCCACGGTATCGATATCAGAGTGCAGATAGCGCACCTTGATGCCATGCTCCGACAGAAACTCGGTGAGTTGCTCGGCCATGCGCTTGGTCAATGTGGTCACCAGGACGCGCTCGCCCGCCTTGATGCGCAGGTTGATTTCGCCTAGAAGGTCGTCCACCTGCGAAGTGGCGGGACGCACTTCGATAACCGGATCGACCAGCCCGGTCGGCCGCACCACCTGTTCGACAACCTGCCCAGAATGCGTCTTCTCGTAATCTGCCGGCGTAGCCGTCACAAACATCACCTGCCGCATCTTGGCCTCGAACTCTTCGAAGCGCAGCGGCCGGTTGTCGAGCGCCGACGGCAGGCGAAAGCCGAACTCGACAAGGGTGGTCTTGCGCGCCCGGTCGCCGTTGTACATGCCGTTCAGCTGGCCAATGAGAACGTGGGATTCATCCAGGAACATCAGCGCGTCGGGCGGCAGGTAGTCCACCAGGGTCGGCGGTGCCTCGCCTGGCTTGGCGCCAGACAGATGGCGCGAGTAGTTTTCGATGCCCTTGCAGAAACCCAGTTCGGTGAGCATCTCCAGATCGAAGCGCGTGCGCTGCTCGAGGCGCTGCGCCTCCACCAGCTTGTTTTCCTTGGTGAAGAAATCGAGCCGTTCGCGCAGTTCGTCCTTGATCAGTTCCACAGCCCGCAACAC
>DATLHT010000357.1:0-6063 GCA_035539795.1 Burkholderiaceae bacterium | reverse complement strand
CGCCATGCTCGTTCAGGGCCGGCGCGGCAGCGAACCGTCCGCTATCCCAAGGCGCACGCACCGGCGGCGCAATCAGGTCGAGCGTCCGGTCGCCCACCGTCATGGGCCATTTGCGCAGCGCCGGATGCTCCCCCAGTTCGGCCACCGAGCGCACCTGCCCGTACGCCGTGTTCGCGGCCTCCAGGCGCTCCAGCGCCTCGGCCAGATCCAGTTCGCCGAACCGTCCGGCAAGGAGCGCATCCAGTGCAGGCCGATGCTCCACGCGCTGGTAATTGCTGGAGAAGCGCTCGTCGTGTGCCGCCGCTTCCTGTTGCAGAAAGGTCGTGCAGAAATTGCGCCATTCGCGCTCGTTCTGGATGCTGATCACCACGCTGCTGCCGTCGCGCGTTGTGTATGCGCCATAGGGCGCGATCGAGGGATGTTGCAGTCCCTGGCGCGTCGGTGCGCCGCTGCCGTAGCGTTCGTGGACGTAGGGCACCGTCATCCAGTCGGCGGCGCCGTCGAACAGGGAAACGGAAACGCCGCAACCGGCGCCGGTACGCTCGCGTGACGCGAGGGCGGAGAGGATGCCGATGGCCGCATTGAGGCCCGCGCCGATATCGCAGATCGACACGCCGATGCGTCCGCACGCCTCCGGTGTGCCGGTGATGCCCGCCAGGCCGCTTTCGCACTGCACCAGCAGGTCGTAGGCCTTGAGCGTGCTGGCCGGGCCGCTGGTGCCGTAACCGGTGATGTCGCAGGTGATGAGGCGCGGATGGTGGGCGCGCAGCGTTTCGCTGTCCAGGCCGACGCGCGCCAGCGCGCCGGGCGCGAGGTTCTGCACGAAGACATCGGCTTGCGCCAGCAGGGCCTCGAGCACGGCGCGGTCGGCAGGCTGCTTGAAATCCAGCGTGACCGACTCCTTGCCGCGGTTGGTCCAGACGAAATACGAGGCCTCGCCGTTGGCGGCCCGGTCATAGCCGCGTGCAAAATCGCCTTCGGCGCGCTCGATCTTGATGACCCGTGCGCCCATGTCGGCCAGCCGGCACGTGGCAAGCGGCGCCGCCAGTGCCTGCTCGAGCGTGACAACCAGCACGCCGGTCAGCGGCTTGGGCGTCTGGCCCACGGGTGAATTGGGGTTTGACAAAGTATCGTGTTCCATGAGGCGAGTGTCTGTCTGATGCCGGTATGGAACAAGCGATATCTGGCAAACTGTGATTTTGTTAAATACAAAATCAGTGGCCCACACGGATTGTGCGGTAGTCCGGCCCGGGACGGAGTCCGACCCATGCATTACGACCTGACAGATCTGAAGGTTTTCCTGGCGGTGGCGGAAGCGCGGAGCCTGTCGCGCGGAGCGGCCCGCTGTTATCTGTCGCCATCCTCGGTGAGCCTGCGCATCAAGGGGCTCGAGGAAGCGATCGGCGCGCCCTTGCTGCGGCGGCGCGCGCACGGCGTCGAGCTGACGCATGCCGGCGCGGTGATGGTCGAGCACGTGCGCCGCTGCCTCGCGCAACTCGAGCAGATGCACGCCGACCTGCTGCCCTTCGCGCGTGGCATCAAGGGCCACATCACGCTGTTCGCCAACAACAATGCCATCAGCAGCCACCTCCCGGCCGACCTGGCAAGATTCTTTGCGCGTCATGCAGCGGTACGCATCACGCTCGAAGAGCGGCCCAGCCTGGATATCGTGGCGGCCGTCGTCGCGGGACGGGCCGATCTCGGCGTGATCGCCGTGGAGCAGCCGCATCCGGAGCTGCGTTATCTCCCCTACCGGGAGGACGAGCTGGTGTTGCTAGTGCCGCTGTCCAATCCGCTCGCGGCGCTTGGCCACTGCAACTTCAGTGTTTGCCTGAGCGAGCCCTTCGTGAGCCTGCAGTCGGGCATGGCACTGCATACCTTCCTGGCGAACCACGCGGCGGCGCTCGGCGGCAAGCTGGATGTGCGCGTGCAGGTGTCGGGCTACCGTGCCATCGCGCAATTGGTTGCTTCCGGCGCGGGCATTGGCGTGGTGCCGCGTTCCGCACTTGAGCAGGCCGACCGGCAACATCTGGCCGTGCTCGATCTCGACGAGTCCTGGGCCATGCGTCACCTGCAGATCTGCCTGCGCGAGCAGTCTCTGGCCAGCCCCTTCGTCGCGCAGCTGATCGACACGCTGTGCGAGAACACGCCAGGCGCGTAACGGCCGCTCCGGCCGTGGCGCGTTAGTTCTGCGCGTCGGGCGCGATCACCGTCATCAGCATCTCGACGAACTCCTGCGCCAGCCGCGACAGCGCTTCCGTCTGCAAGTGAAAGATCTGGACCGAGGCATTGACCTTGGTGCGGATCGGCACCGCCACGCAGCCCGTTGTCGTTTCGCCGAATACGGTCAGCGCATCGACCAGCGCGATACCCGCGCCGACCTGTGCCATGGCCCGTGCGATCTGCGCTTGGTCGACTTCCATCGACATCTCGGGTGGCTCGTCGAGGGTCGCGAAGATTTCGTGGATCAGAAGGCCGAAAGGTACGTTCTGCCGATAGCCGATCAGATTTTCCCCAACCAGCTCGGCCGGCCGTACCCACGCTCGCGTGCTGAGCCGGTGGTCTTCCGGAATGAGCGCGACGATGGGATTTTTCACCAGCAGCTGCGAGGTCAGGTTGGGGTGCGTGATCGGCATGTTCGATACCGCCAGGTCGACCTGACCCGAGAGCAGCGCCTGCAGCATGTTCGTGGGGATCTGCGAGCGCACCACCACGCGTACCGCCGGGTGTGCCGTACGAAACTGGGCGATGGCGCGCGGCAGCACGGTCTGGGCGACGTTGGGACTGCATGAGATGCGCAGGCTACCGGTACGGTTGGCGGCCAGGTCATCGGCGACTTCGTTCACCCGTTCCACGCCCTCGTACACCACATTGACCTCACTCAGCAGGCGGCGCGCCTCGGGCGTGGGGTACAAGCGGCCCTTGGTGCGCAGGAACAGCTCGAAGCCGAGGCGCTGTTCGGTGTGCGCGATCAGGCGGCTGATGGCAGGCTGCGAGACATACAGCAGCTTGGACGCGCCGACCACCGAGCCGGTGAGCATCACTGCGCGGAACACCTCGATCTGGCGGAGATTCAGTTTCAATGGATTAACACCATGTTAAGACGTGCGTACATATAAGCATATGACAGTTAATCCGACAATACCTACACTGCTTCCATCGATGGCATGACGGATGCCCGTCGCAGTTGCCGCGCCAACGGCGCATGCGCTGCGATATCCCGGATCCGCCATGCAGGCTGCAGCAACGGGACGGCGCAAGCCGGTCAGGCTGATGCCGCAGGCGCGGCATGTGGCACTTCTCTCAGTGTGGAACGGACAATGAACGACCTTAACCTCAATCTCACCTACATCAACGGCAAGGACATCGCCAAGCTGGCCATGACCGACGCGGAAATCCTCGACGCGGTCGAGCAGGGCCTGCTGGCGCAGGGCAACGGCCAGACGACCATCGAGCCGCGCGTGCACCTGTGCCCTGATCCGGCGTTCAACGGCCACTTCAACGTGCTGCGCGGCTATGTCGCACCGCTCGATCTCGCCGGTGTGAAGATCGTGGGTGACTTTGTGGACAACTACAAGGTCGGCCTGCCGTCCGAGCTCGCCATGCTGAACCTCTTCAATCCGCGTACTGGTGTGCCGGTGGCCATGATTGACGCCACCTTCATTACCGATGCCCGCACCGGTGCGGTGACGGCGCTCGGTGCCAAGCATCTGGCGCGCCGCAACAGCAAGGTGCTGGGCCACATCGGTGCGCGCGGCACGTCGTACTGGAATGTGCGCCTGCTCAACAGCATCTATGACTTCGACGAGATCCGCGTGCACTCGCGCCGGCCGGAAAGCCGCAACGCCTTCGCCGCGCGCCTCGAGCGCGACCTGGGCAAGAAGATCGTGGTGACGGAAGACTGGGAATCGTGCGTGCGCGATGCCGATATCGTGGTCGAAGCCTCGCGCCTCGAACGCCCGACGCCGTTGCTCAAGACCGAGTGGATCAAGCCGGGCGCCTTCGTCGTGCCGTACGGCACCATGAGCGCGGTCGAACTGTCGCTGAC
The DNA here is from genome assembly GCA_035539795.1 of Burkholderiaceae bacterium. Classification (GTDB taxonomy): domain Bacteria; phylum Pseudomonadota; class Gammaproteobacteria; order Burkholderiales; family Burkholderiaceae; genus Imbroritus. The sequence goes on along the minus strand of DATLHT010000357.1, from coordinate 2,015 downwards.
CGACATCATGACCAAGCTGGTGGTCGATGACTGGGGCCAGTGCAAGGGCGGCATCCTGGGTTCACTGCGGGCGCACGTCGAAGCCGGCAAGCTGTCGGAGCAGACCCTGCACGCCGAACTCGGCGAGATCATCGCCGGCAAGAAGCCGGGTCGCGAAAGCGATGACGAGACCAACCTGTTCTGGCACCGTGGCCTGTCGCTGAGCGATATCGCGCTCGGCCACGCCATCCTGAAGAAAGCCGAGCGCATGGGCCTTGGCCAGCAACTGGTCTACGCATGATCTCCAACGCCCGCATGTATGCCGTCACGCCGCTGCTCGCGGCGGCCTGGCGCGCGTTGTTCGAACGCGTGGCGCTGCGCGCCGGCGTCGTGCTCGAGTACGTCGAGCACGCGGCACCCGCGCCGATCAGCGCGCTGTGGGCCCGGCCCGACTGCGGCTGCGTGTTCATGTGCGGCTATCCCTATGCCTGTGATCCGGCTGGCCGGCAACTGCTGGCCGCGCCGGTGCCGGCCGGGGCGCGCTACGGCAACCGTCCGGTGTACCACTCGGAATTCATCGTGCGCGCCGATGCGCCTGCGCAGACGCTGGCCGACACGTTCGGCGGGCGGCTGGCCTGCATGCTGCCCGAGTCGAATTCGGGTTACAACGCGCCGCGCCACTACCTGATGACCAATGCGCCAGCTGGTGCGCGGGCTGTCTACCGGCCGACGGCGCAGCCGACGCCGACCCCGCGTGAAACGATTGATGCAGTACTCAACGGACAGGCAGAAGCCGGTGTGGTCGACAGCTATGTGCTGGACCTGTTCCGCCAGCATGCGCCCGAGTTGATGGCCCAGGTGAAGACGCTGGCCGTGACGCCGGCCGCGCCGATTCCGCCGGTCCTCGCGTCGCGCGAGGCGGATCCGGCGCAATGCGAGCGCACCCGCGCGGCACTGCTGTCCGTGCATGAAGATGCAGAGGGCGCGGCCTTGCTGGCGACCCTCGGTCTGGCACGCTTTGCCGCCGTGCAGCCCCAGGACTACGTGCCGCTGGTCCGTCTCGCGCAGGCGGCGGATGCCGCCGGTTTCGCGCTGACTGACGCTGCACTGCAGATGCAGGTGCCCGCATGACGACGCCGACACTCGCCCCGGACGCCGCCGACGCCATGCCGCCGCTGCATGGCCTGAAGGTGCTCGATTTCACGCGCGTGCTGGCCGGACCGTTCTGCACGGCGATGCTGGCGGATGCCGGTGCCGAAGTGATCAAGGTCGAGCCATTCGAGGGCGATGACTACCGGCACATGGGTTTGCAGGTGGACGGGCACAGCGCCAACTTTGCCTTCGTCAATCGCGGCAAGCGCAGCGTGCGGCTCAACCTCAAGCAGGCCGGCGCACGCGCCGTGATCGCGCGCCTTGCTGGCTGGGCCGACGTGGTCATCGAGAATTTCAAGCCAGGCGTGGCTGACCGTCTCGGCATCGGTTACGGCGCGCTGTCAGCCCTGAATCCCGGTCTCGTGTATTGCAGCATCTCCGGTTTCGGCCAGAGCGGCCCGTGGGCCGAACAGCCGGCCTACGACACGGTGATTCAGGCACTGTCCGGCCTGATGGATGTGACCGGCGATCCGGACGGCGCGCCGACCCTCGTTGGCGAATCGGTGGCCGATGTGGCGGCCGGCATGTTCGCCTCGTGGGGCGTGATGGCGGCACTGTGGCAGCGCGAGCGCACCGGGCGTGGACGCTATCTCGACGTGGCGATGTATGACTGCCTGCTGAGCATGATGCCCACGCTGGTGTCGCGCGTGATGGCGGGTGCTACCGCCACGCGGCAGGGTAATCGCCATGCCAATTCCGCACCGTTCGGCGCGTTCCGCGCAGCCGATGGACTGTTCGTGCTGGCAGTCGCCAACAACCGGCTGTTCGCCAAGCTTGCCGAGGCACTCGGCCAGCCGGCGCTGGCAAGCGCGCCGGAATTCGCCACCAACCAGGATCGCAAGCGCCAGGAAGTTGCGCTTGCGCGCCTGATCGAGGGCTGGGCA
>DATLHT010000356.1:0-9399 GCA_035539795.1 Burkholderiaceae bacterium | reverse complement strand
GGAAGCCGGTGCAACAACCGAGAACGACAAGACTGGCAATGAGCAGGAGGGACATGGAAGGGATGCGGAGGGAGAGAAGAAAGCGGGGGCGTCATGCGCGGGGCATCAGCTCGCGGGTGATGATGCGCCATTCGGCGGGCGTGACGGGGGTGATCGAGAGGCGGTTGCCGCGTCGCAGGACGATCATCTCTTCCAGACCCGGATGTGCGCGCAGGTCAGCCAGGGAGATCAGTGGTGTCTTGCGGATGAAGCGTACATCGACCAGCGTCCAGCGCGGGGTGTCGCGCGGTGACTTGGGATCGAAGTAGGGGCTGTCCGGATCGAACTGGGTGGGGTCAGGGTAGGGGGCCGAGCAGACTTCCGCCAGGCCCGCGATGCCCGGTTCCGGACACGACGAGTGATAGAACAGTACGCCATCACCGAGTCGCATGGTGTCGCGCATGAAATTGCGGGCCTGATAGTTGCGTACGCCCGTCCACGGCAGCGTGTTCGCTGCCTGCAGCGTATCGATGCTGGCTTCATCGGGCTCGGATTTCATCAGCCAGAATTGTTGTTCTTGTTTTGCCATCGGTTCGGGTCGCGTCGTGGCGGTGCCGGTGAGGCTGTCGCACGTGCAGTGCAGCACTGCGCGACGGGAAAAACAAAAGGCGGCCAGCGCTTGCAGGCTGCCGCCTTCGAGATGGGTCCCCGCCTCGGCCGCTAGGCCACAGTCCTGAACCCAAGTATGGTTCAGAGTGGTTACGGTAGCATCATTTCGGGTACATCAGCCGGACAGGGAGCCCCAGGTCGAGCCTGACGCTATGTCACGGGAGACGCGCGCGCCCACGATGCATGATCCCGTACCAAGCATTGCTTATCGGTTCAAGGAATGTATGACCTTGGCGAACCAGGCAGGGAAACTGTCATACCGGAACACAGCCAGCAGAGTCACGTCACTGCGTACGGCATCGAGCAGGCCCGATTGGCAGGTGTGAGGCTGGTTCGAGTATGGCAGCTTCAGGTACCGGCAGCACCATCTGCCACAAAGACATCGTATTGTGCAACGATGGATGGCGATGCGATGCCGGAAGCCTTGGGGATACTATACACCCGATCCCCGTCAGGCCCAAGTGAAACTCAATCGAGTCCGTACTGGCGCAGGGCCTCGTCGGCGCGGGCCTGCAATTCGCGCAGCCGGCTTTGGATCGCCTCGACCGGCAAGGCGCTGTCCTCGGCCTGTTTCTGCTGCAGGTTCAGGAGATCCGAAGCAATGCTGATGGCGGCCATCACGGCGACACGCTCGATGCCACGCGAGGCCGAACCACCCTTGATCTTCGCCATCCGTCCGTCGACCAGTGCAGCGGCCTCGAGCAAAGCGGCCTCATGTTCGGGGGCCACGGCAAACTTATAGGACTGGCCGGCAATCTCGACGCCGATCTGCCGGGTATCGGAATGTTGGTCTGCTGCCTGGTTCATACGGTTTCTCCGGAGCGGGGGGCTTCGTCGCCGTCGGTCGGCGTCTGCAGCAGATCGAGCTGGCGCGTATCGGCCGCGGTCGGCAGTTTGTCGAGAATGGTCTGGATGCGCTGCTGCGCTTCCTCGATCTTGGCATTCAGCAGTTCGCGGTCGGCCGTCATGGCCTCACGCTCCTCACGCATGCGCGCGGCGTCGGCCTGGGCTTCCTCGAGCGCTTCGCGCAGTCGCTGGTTATCCGCCGCCAGCCGGTCGGCGTGGAGCAGAATGCGTCCGAGGGTATCGGAGAGGTGTTGGATCTCGTTGAGCATAGCTGTCACTTCCGGTGTGAGCTTCCGATTTTAGCCCAAGCGCTCCATGAGGCAGCAAAAAAAGGTGCAACAATGGTTTGCAGAGAAGTCGCCACATGGATGGAGCGTCCCCGCACCAGCGTTGACGCGCCAGCATGGCCGTCTTACACTCCGTCCCGTCACTGGTGCTCGCGGGCTTGTCCCGCAGTTAAACGGGAAGCAGGAAGCCGGCTCCGCCAGGAGCGCGCCAACCTGCGCTGCCCCCGCAACGGTAAGCGAATGCTGCACGGCGGTTCATCCGCTGGACAGCGCACGGGATCCACATGTCACTGCGGTCACGCGGGAAGACGGTCACGTAGGCACGAAGGTGCGATTCGCCAGCCCGGATACCGGCCAGCGACAGCGGGATGGACCCGGCCAGACGCGCCGCAGGCCATCCTCTTTGCCGGAGATCCGCGGGGGAACGGGTCTGGCTGACGTTTCGTCATCACACAACAACATGGGTATTTCCACACTCCGGCCACTCTGTCTGGCCATGGGCGCGCTCGCCAGCGTGCAACCTCTGCTCGTTCTCGCACAAGCGGCCCAGCCGGCCGAAACCGCATTGAGCCCCGTCGTGGTCACGGCGTCGCGCTCGGCGCAACGCCTGCAGGATGCGCTGCCGCATACCACGGTGATCTCGCAGGATGAGATCGTCCGCAGCCAGGCGCTCGACCTGCGCACCCTCCTGAAGCGGGAAGCTGGCGTCGAGCTGACGCAGAGCGGCGGTCTCGGAGCCGGCACCAGCGTCTTCATGCGCGGCGCGAACTCGAACCAGACGCTGATTCTCGTGGACGGCGTGCGCATCAGCTCGGCCACGTCGGGCAACGCCAACCTGGCGGACCTGCTGGCCGACCAGATCGACCGGATCGAGATCGTGCGTGGCAACGTGTCGGCCCTCTATGGCTCGGATGCCATCGGCGGCGTGATCCAGATCTTCACCAAGTCGGGAGAAGGTCGCAAGCCCGCGCCGAGCGCACAGGTCAGCTATGGTACCCACGACACGCGCCGGGCCAATGCCAACTATGGCGGGCAGGTGGGCGATACGTCGTTCAACGTGGGCGTATCGCACCTGCGGACCGATGGCTTCTCGGCCATCAACCAGCGCCAGGTGCCGAACGTCAATCCGAACGATAACGGCTACGAGAACACCAGTGTTTCTGCCTCGCTCAAGCACACATTCACTCCGGACTGGGAAGCGGGCGTGCGCCTGTTCCAGACATGGAGCGAACTCAGCTATGACAGTGCGTTTGGCCGCCCGACCGATGAGTACGAAAGCCGCAACCAGGTCCGTACGCTGTCGGCCTTCGTCAACGGCAACCTGACCGACAAGTGGAAGACGCGCATCGTGCTGGCCCAGGGCAACGACCGCAACCGCAATACGCTCAATGGCAAGCATGACGGCACGTTCAATACGCGCAACCGTCAGCTGACGTGGCAGAACGATTACACGTTCATGCCTGGCCAGGTTCTGCAATTCGGGACCGAGTTCCTACGCCAGTCCATCGACACTAGCGCCTACACCGCGGACAACCGCCGCGTGAACAGTGTCTTCGGCGGCTACCAGGGCACCTTCGGCGCGCACCAGATCCAGCTGAATGCGCGCCGCGACAAGTACTCCGACTTCGGTGGCGCCAACAGCTACTTCGGCGGCTACGGCTACACGATCAACGATACTTTCAAGCTGATCGCCAATGCCAGCAATGCCTTCCGCGCGCCGACCTTCAACGAACTGTTCTATCCCGGTTTCGGCAATCCCGATCTGCGCGCCGAACGTGCACGGTCCATCGAAGCCGGCGTGCAGGCGACTGGCGCGCTGGGTATCCTGCGTGTGACCGCATTCCGTACACGTTACCAGGATCTGATCATCAACGCCGTCGGGCCGACCGGGATGTTTGCCCCATATAACGTAGGCCGTGCGCAAGTGCGCGGCATTGAAACGAGCTACCGTGGATCGGTCGCCGGCTTCGATGTCCAGGCCGGCGTGACCTTCCAGGATCCGGAGAACCGCGAGACCGGCGCGCAGCTGGTACGCCGCGCCAAACGCTTCGGCAATATCGGTGTCAGCCGGACCATCGGCCCCGTCACGCTGGGTGCGGACTGGTTTGTCACCGCCGAGCGCAAGGAAAACGGCAACCGGACGATTGGAGGCTATGGGCTGCTTGGTCTGAGCGCAAGCTATAAACTGACGCCGGAAGTGTCCGTCGCCGCACGCGTGGACAATGTCTTTGACAAGGACCATCAGGTGATCTATCCGTACAACACGCCGGGCCGCACGGCCATGGTGACGCTGGCCTACCGGCCGAAGTAAGGCATGGCGCGCGCATGGTCGATCTGGCTGGTGCTGGCGCTGGGCGCGCTGCTGGCGTTCGCTGCCTCGCTCACGCTGGGCAGCGTGCGTCTCGACCTGTCTGCCGTGCTGCACGCACTGGCAGGGCAGGGCGATGCGCTGGCCACTTCGATCGTGCTCGACCTGCGGCTGCCGCGCGCCGCCGCGGCGTTTGCCTGCGGCGGCCTGCTGGCCCTGGCCGGTGCGCTGATGCAGGTGCTGCTGCGTAATCCGCTGGCTGATCCGTATGTGCTCGGCGTGTCCGGCGGCAGCGCTGTCGGCGCGTTGTCGGCCATGTTGCTCACTCTCCCGTGGTTGTGGGTCAACCTGAGCGCTGCCGCCGGCGCGCTGTTGGCGATGCTGCTGGTGGCGTGGATCGCGCGCCGCGATTTCCGGCATGGCGAAGCCCATGCGACCGTCCACGAGGCAGGTTCCCGCCTGCTGCTCACAGGCGTGATCCTGGCTGCTGGCTGGGGTGCGCTCATCACTCTCATTCTCACCATCGCTCCGGAAGCCCAGCTGCGCGGCATGCTGTTCTGGCTCACGGGTGACCTCGGTGGCGCCGACCGTTTCGGGCTCAGTCTCGGCGTGCTGATGCTGACACTCGCCGCCATGCTGCCGCTGGCGCGGCATCTGAATGTCCTCATGATGGGCGAGCCGGTGGCGCGGGCACTGGGCGTCCCTGTAGCCCGCCTGCGCCTGTCGCTGTATCTCGCCGCGTCGTGTGCCACCGCTGCGGCAGTGACGGCTGCCGGGTCCATCGGTTTCATCGGGCTGCTGGTACCACACATGGTGCGTCTGGCATGGGGCAACGACCAGCGCGTGGTGCTGCCGGCAGCGGCGCTGCTGGGGGGGCTGCTGCTGATGCTGGCCGATCTGCTGGCACGTACCATCATCGCGCCGGCACAATTGCCGGTGGGTGTGATCACCACCATGCTGGGTGTGCCGGCGTTTCTCTTTCTGTTGCTGAGGCGGGCATGAGTACGAGGCGTGCCGCTTCTTCCCTCACATTGCGACTCGAGGCACTGCAACTGGCCATCGGTGCACGCACGCTGCTCGCCCCACTGACATTGACCATCGCACCCGGTACGCTGTGGTGCGTGGTCGGACCCAATGGCGCGGGCAAGTCGACGCTGCTGTCCACGCTCGCCGGCCTGCGTCCCACGCAGGGCGGACAGGTGCGGTTGGCAGAGGCGGATGTGCACGCCATGGCACCGGCAGCGCTGTCGCGCCAGCGGGCCTTTTTGCCGCAGACGCTGCACGATACGTTTTCGATGCCAGTGCGCGATGCCGTGCTGATCGGCCGCCATCCACACCAATCGGGGTGGGGATGGGAGCAGGCGGAAGATGCCGCAATCGTCGATGCTGCCCTGACTGCACTGGCGCTTGATGGACTGGCCGCGCGCGACATCCGCACGCTGTCGGGCGGCGAACGCCAGCGTGTGGCGCTGGCCGCGATGCTGGCGCAGCAGGCACCGCTGATGCTGCTCGACGAACCGGTGACGCATCTCGACCTGCATCACCAGATTGCCGTGCTCGACCTGTTGCGCATGCAGGCGCGGGAGAACGGGTGCAGCATCGTGATGACGATCCATGACGTCAACCTGGCGCGCGCGTATGGCACCGATGCTCTGCTGCTGCCGGGTGACGGAACCGCGCTGCACGGGCCAGTCCAGACAGTACTGACGGCGGAACATTGTTCGCGCGCGCTGCGCACGCCGATGATCACGGTCAGTGAAGGTGGACACAGCGCCCTGGTGGCGCTGCCGAGTCGCTTGCTCTGAGGCGTGCCCGGTATCATGCGACGCAGAGGTGATACGGGTGCGGGAGCGCCTTCGCATGAGCGTCGCCGTTTCCATTCATTCACAGGAGCATTCATGAGCACGCAGGACAGCGATGCATTGAACCAGCGCCATGCGGCACGCATGCAGCGCAAGAAGGAAGTCGTCGATGCAAAGATCGCCGCCGCCACCGACGAACGTGGTGTGGTCGTCATTACCACCGGCAACGGCAAGGGCAAATCGAGTTCAGGCTTCGGCATGGTGATCCGCGCCATGGGCCACGGCATGCAGACCGGCGTGGTGCAGTTCGTCAAGGGTGCGTTCGCGACGGGCGAAGAGCTGTTCCTGCGCAAGTTCCCCGAGCAATGCCAGTTTCATGTGATGGGCGAGGGCTATACCTGGGAAACCCAGGACCGCACGCGCGACATCGAGAAGGCCATTGCCGCATGGGCCATGGCGCGGATCATGTTGCGCGATCCGGATATCGGGCTCGTGCTGCTCGATGAACTGAATATCGCGCTCAAGTATCGTTACCTCGATGTGGCCGAAGTGGTCGCGGATCTGCAGGCTCGTCCGGCCATGCAGCATGTAGTGATCACAGGGCGCGGCGCGCCGCAGGAACTGATCGATGCCGCCGACACGGTCACCGAGATGGCCGTCGTCAAGCATGCCTTCCAGCAAGGCATCAAAGCGCAGCGCGGAGTCGAGCTGTGAGCGCCACCGTCTGGCCTGCGGCACCGGCATTCGACGAGGCGCTCGACGTACGACTGCAGCAGGCGATCGACCTCAAGACCAAGCCGCCGGGATCGCTCGGTCGCCTCGAGGCGCTGGCCCGGCAGATCGGCCTGATCCGCAATACTCTGACGCCTGATCTGGCCCGCCCGGCCATGCTGGTGTTCGCCGCCGACCATGGCATCGCTGATGCCGGCGTGAGCCGTTTCCCGGCCGAGGTGACGGTGCAGATGGTGCACAACTTCCTGCGTGGCGGCGCCGCCATCAATGTGTTCGCACGCCAGCACGGCATGCAGCTGGAAGTGATCAACAGCGGCGTGCGCGGCACGCTCGATGTCGTCGACGAGCGACTTGTGAACATCCCCGTGGCAGCCGGCACGCATAATTTCCTGGAGAGGCCGGCGATGACACTGGTGCAAGCCGAGCAGGCCCTCGCTGGCGGCAGAGCGCGGGTACGCCATCATGCGGCACTGGGCAGCACAGTGATTGGCTGTGGCGAAATGGGTATCGCCAATACATCCTCGGCTGCCTGCCTGATGAGCCGTCTGTGCGATATGCCGATCGCCGCCTGTACCGGTCGTGGCACCGGCCTCGACGATGCCGGTCTGCAACGCAAGCAAGCGATCCTCGAACGCGCACTGGCGCGTGCTCCCCAGGCGCATGCGCCGCTCGACGTGCTCACCGAATTTGGCGGTTTTGAAATCGCCATGATGGCGGGCGCATACATCGAAGCCGCCGCGCGCCGCATGGTGATCCTCGTCGATGGTTTCATCGCTTCGGCAGCGCTGCTGGTGGCCGAGGCGCTGTCGCCTGGCGTGGTACGCTATTGTGTGTTCTCGCATTGTTCCGACGAACGCGGTCATCGTCGCATGCTGGAGCATTTCGGTGCGATGCCGCTGCTCGCGCTCGACCTGCGGCTTGGCGAGGGATCCGGTGCCGCACTTGCGTGGCCGCTGGTGCAGTCGGCGGCCTGCATGCTGAATGAAATGGCGACGTTCGCCGATGCCGGTATCAGCAGGGACAGCGATGACCACCGCAATGATCACGACAACGGGGCGCAGCGATGACCGCCGTGCGTGGCGGCCTGCGTTCGTGGCTGTTGAGCGAGTTGCGCTACGTATTGACGGCGCTCGCGTATTTCACACGCATTCCGGTACCGCGCTGGGTCGGCTATGAAGCGCACTATCTGAATGCAGCGGCGCGCTACTTTCCGCTGGTCGGCCTGTTGGTCGGGGCGGTGGCGGCTGGCACGTACTGGCTGGCATTGCAGGTGTGGACACCTGCTATCGCCGTGCTGCTGTCGATGGCGGCGACACTGTTACTTACCGGCGCGTTCCACGAGGATGGTCTGGCCGACAGCATGGATGCATTCGGCGGCGGCTACACGCGTGAAGACACGCTGCGCATCATGCACGACTCGCGTATCGGCACCTTCGGCGCCGTGGCGCTCGTCGTCGTGCTCGCCCTGAAATGGCAGGCTCTGGCAGCGCTGCCGCCTACGCTGGCCATTGGCACGATGGTCGCGGCCCATGGTGCCAGCCGTCTGTTCGCCATCGCCTATCTGCGCACGCTGCCGTATGTGCGGCCCGAAGGCAAGGCCAAGCCGGTGGCTCGCGACCTGCACGGCGCAGCGCTGGCGGTCGCCACTGTCTGCGGCTGCGCGCCGCTGTTCGGCCTGCCATGGCCGCTGGCGCTGGCGATCCCGCTTGTGCTGCTGCCGTTGTGGTTGTGGCTGGGGGCGTACTTCCGACGCCGGCTTAGCGGCTACACCGGCGATTGCCTCGGCATGGCCCAGCAACTGGCCGAACTGACGATCCTGCTGCTGGTGGCCGCATGGACATCATTCTGATCCGTCATACCGAGCCGGCGATTGCTCCTGGTATCTGCTATGGCGCTCTCGATGTGCCGGTACGCATGCCCTATGCACCGACGGTGGTGCACTTGACACAGACATTGGAGATGCTGCTGACAGAGGGGACGCTTGCCACGGTGCCCACGCGTTGGCTCGCCAGTCCAGCGCAGCGCTGCACCTCGCTCGCCAGCCAGCTTGCCACACAAGGCGCAGAGATTGAGCCGGCATTGCGCGAGATTGACTTTGGCGAGTGGGAGGGTTTGGCATGGGATACGATTCCGCGCGCGGAACTCGATGCCTGGGCAGCCGATGTGATGCGTTACCGCGGACATGGCGGAGAGAGTGCCGCCACCATGCACGCGCGCGTGACGCGGTGGGCCGATAGCCTGCCGCTTGCGGACACGCACACGCTCGCCGTGGTGACGCATGCCGGCGTCATCCGTCAGCTCGCGGCACACTGGCTGGGCCATCCGCTCCAGACAGTGCTCGGATGGCCGCTGGCCTACGGCACTGTCACCGTCTTCCGGCTCGATGCTGCAGGTGCCACCTTGCGCGTATGGAATCGTTGAATACGGCAGTCAGGAGAATCTAGCGCGTATTAGCCAGCCGGCGGGTGCGCGCTGTGTCTAGCTGCTTGCACAGGATCTCCGCGGCATCAAGGATGCGCGGCCCCTGCCGGTTGATCAGATCGCCGTCGATGGTGAACAGGTTGTTGCGCTGCACGGCGGTCATGCCGCTCCAGCGCTTCCAGTGCTGCAGATCGACGAGCGGGCGCGACGACTGCGTGGCCCCCATGCTGGCGGTGACGATGGCTTCGGGATTGCCGGCCACCACGGCCTCCGTCGAAACCGTCGGCACCAGCAGCGTTTCCGCGGCGAACAGGTTGCGTCCGCCGCAGGCCGCCATCACGTCGCTCACCATATG
>DATLHT010000355.1:0-7039 GCA_035539795.1 Burkholderiaceae bacterium | reverse complement strand
TCGTCCAGTTGCCGATGCAGCCAGTCGGCTGCCGCGCTGAACGAGCGGAAATCGTTGACGGAACGCGCCCGGAGCGGTAAGCCGCTATCGCTGCAAAGCTTCGTCAGGGCGCGCCCCGGCCCAAGTTCCAGCACCACACGCGCACCCGACTCCACCAGGCCATGCATGCAGTCCACCCATCGAATCGGTTCCGCCACGGCACGCGGCAGGGCCTCCAGGCAAGATGCCTGGTCCCAGCAGCGGCCGCCATCCAGGCCGCGTAGCACCGGTACCAACAGGCGGTGCGCGGGGATCATCGTCAGGGCACTGCGAAAGGCGCCCCCTGCTGGCTGGAGCAAGGGCGTATGTGATGGCACATGAACATCCAGCAAGCGTGTCCACGCACCCGCTGCCCGGAGCAACTGCTCGGCCTGCAGCAATGCAGATCGGGCACCTGCCAAAACGGCATGATCGGTATCGTTCACGATAGCGACAAAGACGTCCTGACACGCCTGCATCTGCTCCAGCAATACACCCCGCACGGCCAGCATGCCGCAGTCGGGTGGCGCATACTGGTCCATGCAGGCTGCGCGCGCTTGGACGACCTGCGCAGTCTGTTCCGGACGCCACGCACCGGCACAGGCCCACGCGGACACTTCGCCGACGCTGTAGCCGGCAAATGCCACCGGTTCAGGCACCTCTGGCGCGAGCGCGGCCCAGGTGGCGCTCGCCAGGGCAACCAGTGCAGGCTGGGCATAGGCATTGCCGAACAGATCGTCGCCGCGCCGCGCGCGCGTGACCAGATCGAGCGACAGGGTATCGCTGAAGCATTCCAGCACCTCCCGCGCCCGTGCGTCGGCAACCGCCAGTTCGAACATGTCCGGAAACTGGCTCCCTTGTCCCGGACAGACGACGGCAAAATCCGGCATGACCGTTCAACCCTCGATACGATGGACCAGCAAGCAGGCCGCCAGCAAATCGGCGCTGCCGCCGGGGCTCAGGCGGCGGGCGCAGAAGGCCCGATGAAGCGCAATGGCGTGCGTCCGCCATGTTGGCATGTGAACACCTCCAGCGGCGAGAAACCGACGTGCTTCGGCGCGGGCGAACGCCAGACCCGCCACACCGCCGCGGTGCAGAAGATTGGTATCGTCGAGCCGGGCCAGCAAGGCAAAGAACGCTTGCACGCGCGCCTGATTGGCAGACAGGCCCGCATCCAGCACCGAACGGTATGCGGGCAAGGCGATTTCATAGAGAGACGGGAAGCCACATAACGCCTCCGTCTTGGCACCACCGACGCCATGCATGGCACTGGCCCGGCTACCGTGGCTGGCAGCATCCCGCCGGTGGCGGGCCAAATCTTCGCCCCAGCACGCCTGCACGATCGCGCCCAGCGGGCCGGCACCTGCGCCATGCTGCGCGCGATAGCCCGCCGCTGCCGCCAGCAGCCCGAGATTGAAGATTGCGCCACGGTGCGTGTTGATGCCGCGTGTGGCGCGCAGCATGCCGATCTCGGCCTCGACGCCCAAGCGCCTCAGCACGGCGAAGGGTACGGACTGCGCCCCGGCCACTGCGATACGGCTGAAGTAATGCCGCAAGGCCAGCGTACTGCGCGCGAATGTCGTTGCGTCCATATCGGCATGGCTACCGGTATCGACGAGGCTGACCAACCCCGGCTTGGGATAGGTGATCACCTCTTCCTGCAGCGCCCGCACGGCGGCGTTACGTATCGTTCGCGCATAGGCTGGTGGAGCCGTCGGCACGGACGACCAGCCTTGTGCCGGCAGTGGCAAGACGGCAGGGATGACAGCCGATGAGGTCATGGCCGCAACTCCGGTTGGGCAGCCGTGTCCCACGCCGCCCATACCTCGGCACGCGATCGCAAGGCCGGCCCTGCATCTGTGCGTACGAGCAGCCTGGACGCATCCCCGGCCAACTCCCGCCAGTTGATCGTGGCGCCATCCGGCAAGCGGATTTCACCGTCGAGTCGCAGCGGGACATGGGCTTCGATGCGCGTCAGCTGGACCAGCCACTGCCGCGCCTGTGGCTCATCGCGCGGGACCGCCAGCAGGTCGAGATCGGAATCCGCATGCAGGTAGCCGTCGCCCGCCGTGTGGTGCCAGAAAGCCGAACCATAGACGGCCAGCGGCATCCCCATCAAGGCTGCGTGCTTGACCAGTTCACGGCCCACCGCCTGCATCGGCATGGGCAATACCGGAAGCGCCTCGCTCAACGGCAATGGCGACGCCACGCGCCGCACCGCTGTCATGGGGACACAGCAGGCAATCCGCACGCGCATGCCTGCGGTTGCAGGCAATGCCAGGCCGAGCGGCATGCCATCCAGTTGGTCGCTGCTTGCGCGAGTACGTCCGATCAGAGGGCGTCCTGCGCGTATCCAGTCCAGTACCGCCTGTACCGACCGGGCATCCGGACAGTTGCCGATTTCCGCCGCATCGAGCGCGGCATCGAGCCAGACGCGGCTATGCCGCCGGGTACCCGAGTCCTCGCGCAACATCACGGTGCGGCCAGCACATCCGCAATGACCTGCGCGGCATGTGTCCGCCCACCGCGCTGCGCACCAAGCGTGGCGCGCAGATCGCCTGCGGCCGGTATGGCCAGCGCCTGCTGCAGCTGCATGGCAAGATCGCCCTCCCAGGCCGCTTCGACCGCGCCCAGGCGCACGTAGTTGTCGACACCGGGACCGAAGATGGCCGAGGTGCTGCACAAGTCCTGCAGATCCTCGATAGGGATCTGCGTGATCCGGGACATGGCCGGCAAGGCCATCACGCGGATCTGTGCATCGGCGGCGGCATAGGTCCGGTCAGCAATCATGCCGAGCGAGAGGAACCCGCCGCTGACCGCTTCACCGTAGACCAGGCAGAGCAACCGGTGCCCGCGCATGCGCGCGACTTCGAAACACTTGGCAAGATGTGCCAGATAGCCGGCGTTGCCCAGCAGTTCATCGCGCCGCGCCAACTGTTGCCCCTGGGTATCGACCAGCATCAGGATCGGCCGCTCGGGATAGCGCTCGACAATCTCCAGCACATGGCCGGCCAGCGCAAATGCGAGGTCAACGCCAATGCCCGCACGATTGCAGGTGCCGACGACCGCGACCGGCCCGCGCGCTGTGTTGCCCGTGCCGTGCACGAGTTCGCCTTCCACGCGAACAGTATGACCTGCTGGAAAAAGCTTGTCGCAGAGACTCAGAACGTCATGCATCGGCACGCTCCCGGACCGCATCGGCCATTGCGACAAACGCCGCGGTGTCCAGCATCGGCACCTCGGCCGGTTGTTCCACGCCGAGGGCAGACCAGATCTCGGTGGCATCCTGCGCCACCCCGAAACGTTGCAGGCGGCGCGCCAGCGCCTGATGCTCGCGCTGCACCACGTCGAGCGTCTGTGCCACCGGCTGGTCGAGCAGCGCTGCCACGGCCTGGCGCAGTTCGCCCATCGTATCCGCGGCGAAACTGTCGGCTTCGCCGAGCAGGTAGCGATGCTTGCCGCCCATGGTGCGCCAGACCAGCGCGCGGTCCATGGCATCGAATTCTTCCACGCCCTTCTGCGATTCGATGACCTCCGGCCCCGACACCGAATGCCGCCCTTCTTCCGTGATCACGATATGGTCGCAGCACCGTGCGACGATCCCCAGGCCGCCATAGCAACCATTGGCGCCCGCGCACACCACGATGACCGGCACGCCAGCCGCGCGTGCCTCGAACACCGCGCGCTGGATTTCCGAGATGGCAATCAGTCCGGCATTGGCTTCATGAAGCCGCACGCCACCCGTATCCCACAGCAGCACCACGGCGTCCGGCTTGCGCTGGACGGCGCGCTTGAGCAGGCCGGTCAGCTTGGCGCCATGGACCTCGCCCACGGAGCCGCCCATGAACGCCGGCTCCTGCGCCGCGAACAGCACCGTGCGGCCATTGAGCTGCGCGCTGCCGATCATCACGCCATCATCGAACGCGACGGGCAATCCCAGCGAGCCGAGGTGTGGGCTGACTACGCGTGCCTGCGGCGGCAGAATTTCCTGCACCGAACCCGCATCGAAAAGACCGGCGACACGCTGGCGCGCCGTCGCCTCGTAGTAACTGCCTGTGCCAATGCCAGGCGTGGTTGTACTTGCCTGCATGTCAGATTCCCAGGTCTTCGGCGGCCTGTGCCAGCCGCAGCGCCACCACGGACGGCGTGGCGCCCGCGTCATTGATGGTCACGAGCAGGTCGCCCACCCGGCGCTGCTCGGCGAAATCGCGCAACACTGCCTGCCATGTCGCCGCGAAACCGCTGATCGATGTGTCCACGACAAAACGCACCATGCCGCCCAGCGGCCGAGGCTCGATCAGCGCTTCCATATTGCCGGACCCCACCACGCCGACCACCGTCGGCGCGATGGTCCGCGCAGGTGCGAACGGCCCGAATTCGTATTCCAGATGTTCCATGGTCGTTACCAGTGACGAAACCGTTTGGGCGGGTCATACAGGCCGCCAGACCAGCGCACCAGATCCTTGATGGACTTTGCCGCGAGCAGGTCGCGCGTGGCCAGGCGCGCGTCGATGCCGAGGTCCTCGGGACGCTGGATGATGCCCTTGTCGCGCAGGTTCTCTACCTCTTGCCGGTCGCGCGCGAGGCCGGCAGGCGTGTAGCCCGCCACGCCGCGAATGGCCTGCTCGCGTTCGCGCAGGGTCGCGCAGCGATGCAGGTGAGCGATGCCTTCCTCGGTCACGAGGTGCGTCAGGTCATCGCCATAGATCATCACCGGTGGCAGGTCGAGGTTGAAATCCTGCTGCAGCTGCAGCGCGTCGAGTTGCTCCACGAAAGTCGGCTGCATTTTTTCGCGGAACGTCTCGACCATCTGCACCACCAGCTTGCGGCCGCGCGGCATGCGCGAGATGCCGGCTGCGCTCTCCGCACCGGCCTTGAGCCACGCATGGCTGGAATGCCGGCGGCCGCGCGATTCGCTGCCGAAGTTCGGTGCGCCACCGAAACCGGCGATGCGGTTGAGCGTGGCGGTAGAGGAATTGCCTTCGAGGTCGATCTGCAGCGTCGAGCCGATGAACAGGTCGGCATAGTGCCCTGCCAGCTGGCAGAATGCGCGGTTCGACCGCATCGAGCCGTCGGGTCCGTTGAAGAACACGTCGGAACGCTGTTCGACATAGCGCTCCATGCCGAGCTCGGAACCGGCGCAGTGAATGCTCTTGACGAAGCCGGACTCGATGGCCGGAATCAGCGTCGGACAAGGATTGACACTCATGTACTCGCAGATCTTGCCGCGCAGCCCGAGCGACTCGGCGTAGGTCGGCAGGATCAGTTCGATGGCTGCCGTATCGAAGCCGATGCCATGGTTCAGGCGTCGCACCTCATAGGGCTCGTAGATCCCTTTGATGACCATCATGGCCATCAGGATCTGGATCTCGCTGATCTGCGCGGGATCGCGCGTGAAGATCGGCTCGATGTAGTGCGGCTTCGGTGCCTTCACCACGAACGATACCCAGTCGGCAGGCACGTCGACGCGCGGCACGCGTTCGACGATCTCGTTCACCTGGGCAATCACGATACCGCTCTTGAATGCCGTGCCTTCCACCACGGCCGGCGTATCTTCGGTGTTGGGCCCAGTGTACAGGTTGCCTTCGGCATCCGCGCTTTGCGCTGCCACGAAGGCGACGCGCGGCGTCAGGTCGACGAAATAGCGGCTGTAGAGTTCGAGGTAGGTGTGGATCGCACCGACCTCGATCCGGCCTTCCTTGATGAGGCGCGCCATGCGCACGCCCTGCTCGCCCGAATAACAGAAGTCGAGCTTGCGCGCGATGCCGCGCTCGAACACATCCAGGTGCGCCGCCAGCGCAAGGTTGGACTGCACGATATGCAGATCGTGCACGCGTGCCGGATCGACCTTTGCCAGACAGCTCGAGAGAAAATCGGCATGCTTCTGGTTGTTGCCCTCGATGCAGACCCGGTCACCCGGCTGCAGCAGCGCTTCCAGCAACGGCACGACCTGGTCGGCCGTCACCTGCTTGCCGGTGGCCAGTGCGCCTGTGCGCGCCAGCCGCTGCCGGCGGTCCTCCGCCAGGGTATTCCACTGGCGGGAGATGGATGGGATCGTCAAAGTCATGCCCTACGCTTCAGGATTCCAGTGTGATGTTCGATTCGCGGATGACTGTACCCCACTTCTTCAGATCGTCGCGCGTGATCTCCGCGACTTCCTTAGGGGTGCGCGGACCGATCTCGTCATTGCCAAGCTTTGCCAGCTCCTCGATGACCTGCGGATCGCGCATGATCTTTTGCAGTTCAACCTGCATCCGACTGGCCGCCGCTGCAGGAATACCGGCTGGCGCGACCAGGGTGAAACGCAGCGAGGCCTCGTAGCCGCTCAGGCCCTGCTCTGCCAGTGTCGGCACATTGGGTAGTGCCGCCGAGCGTTTTTCAGAGGTCACCCCGAGCACCCGAATCTTGCCCGCGGCGATCTGCGGCAATGCCGGACCGATGGTCGCCATCATGATCGGAATCTGCCCGCCCATCAGGTCTGTCAGCGCCGGTCCGGCGCCACGGTAGGGAACATGCCCAATATTGACACCCGCTTTACGCTTGAACATTTCACCGGCCAGGTGGTGCACCGAGCCGACACCCGAGCTGGCGTAGTTGTACTCGCCCGGCTTGGCCTTCTTCAGCATCGCAATCAGCTCGTCGAGCGTCTTGGCGGGAACGCTCGGATGAACGACGAGCGCCAGGCCGGTCGAGCAGACGTAGGAAAGCGGCGTGAAATCCTTGAGCGGATCGTAGTTGAGCGTGCGCAGATGCGGCATGATCGTCATCGGACCGGTGTCGGTCAGGCCGATCGTGTAGCCGTCGTTGGACGAACGGGCGACGGTATCGGCACCGATCGATGCGCCGGCACCCGGCTTGTATTCGTAGACGACCGGCGTCTTCAGGGCGGCTTCGAGGCGGCGGCCGACGATCCGGGCGGTTGCGTCTGTCGCGCCTCCCGTCGCGTATCCGAGCACCAGCTTGATCGGCTTGCTGGGCCACGCCTGGGCGCGCGCTCCGGGGATGGCCAGCCATGCTGCTC